>JAZUQN010000239.1:0-6420 GCA_045605745.1 Eubacteriales bacterium | reverse complement strand
GTTTTGGGCATATGCATCTGTGGGCTGTCAGGCCTGACATTTGCTCTTGTGGAGTGTGTGCGCTCACAATCAGAGCCAGGCAGAGTGTCCCTGTTCAGATCACTGCAAAAAACGATATGCACTGACTCTATCTTTGCCTTATCGAAGGTATATACTATTTCCTCACCGAGCTTTGCGTGATAAGCTCCGCTATTCTTGTCTGTTGAATAAATTGCGTGAACTCGATCCTGTCCGTTTCGGAGCACATCCGATGCATTTAATTTTGCATTTTTGCAGGTGTCGGATATCTGTCTTGTCTTTGAAGGGAGGAAGCAATCCCCATCCATAAGAAGCATTTGCAGCTCATCAAGCTTGGAAAGATAAACTCCGTGAGGTGTCAAATTTTTTTTGGCAGCAATTGATGCAGCTCTTCCGACAGCCTCTCCGAGAAGCGCACAGGTTGCCATCACTCTTATACTGCTCATAGCCATATGGGTCATGCTTATATTTCGGCCCGCAAAAAACAGATTTTCAACATTTTCGGAATATAGAGCACGATACGGAATTGAATATGGTGCAGGCGTTGAAAAATTTGTGTTTGGGATGCCGCGATGATAAAATCCGCCTGGAAAATGATCGTCAAGTGGCCAACCGCCAAAGGCAATTTCATCTTCAAAAACGCAATTGTCGCAAATATCTCTTTGTGTGATCATATATTCGCCGCACATTCTGCGGGACTCTCTCTTTCCCGGCAAAAATCCGAGAAAATCCATATCCCAATTTTCCGATTTGAAATTTCCGGAATTTTTAACAAAATCCCATGTTCCGGTTGCAAGGGCAACAAGCTCGTCCCTCAGAACCTCTGTGTCATCTATCGAATTCCTGTCTCCGCCAAGCTCAAGATACCAAAAATTTTCGTCATCTCTGTATATGTTGGGCATTCGATCGGCAAAATCACTTTCCTTTAGCTTAGTGCTCCACAGAGGGGGAATATACTTTATCTTTTCTCCGGTTTCTCTGCCGTAAACAAGACAAGACATACCCATTGTCATATTGTCGGCGTAGGCAGTAGTAGTATCCTCGCCAAATTCTTCGCTTCCCTCTCTGCCGATGCGGAAGGATGCATCGCAAAGAGGTGCAAGTATACTGTCGCCCGAGCAATCGCTGAAAAATCTCGCACTGACCTCAATAAATGACTGGGTTGTCATTTGATATCCGGTGACGCTCTTTATTCTCACATTCCTGCCGTCAGCAAACTCTCCTTTTTCTGTGGAGGCATCCATGCAGGTGCAATTGAGAAGGAGGGTTATGTTTTTTTCACGCTTCACAAAATCATAAAGAACGGTGTCCCAAATGGCATAGCTCTTTGTGGGATTGCGATAAAGGTTTTCAAGGGCGATCTCTTCTATAATTCCCGTTTCTCTGTTGTTTTCTCCCCTTGCACCGCATATCCACATTCTGATCTCGCTTGAAGCATTTCCGCCAAGAACCGCCCTTTCATGCATGAGGACTACCTTTATCCCCTCTCTTGCTGCAGAAATTGCTGCGGCAATGCCCGCCATTCCTCCGCCAACAACGCAAAGGTCGCATTCAAGATGTGTTTTCTTTAACATAATTTTCCCCCATAATATTTGATTTTTCGCAGATAAACCAAATCCGAACTATACCATATGGCAAAGTTCGGATTCAATATAGGTTGGTGCAGATAATAAAGATAAATTCAAACCCCACCGTTGTGTGATAAGGTTCGGATTTTTGCTGTCGACACCCGATTCTTGGGAGCGGCAACTTGCCGCTGGTGCGGGCGAAGGGACTTGAACCCCCACGTCATTGACACTAGATCCTAAGTCTAGCGCGTCTGCCAATTCCGCCACGCCCGCAAATTATGAAAAGCAAGTGAAATCACACGGTGGTTTCACAAGCCTCATATATTATACTAAAAAAAAATCATTTTGTCAATAATAATTTTAAAGTATTATTGACGAATTTTTAAATAAGTGGTATACTTATAGTTGAATTGTAGCTCTAATAACAAACAGAAAGAGGTTACAAAAAATGAAAGAGATTAAAACTGCAGAAATACTTTGCGTTGGCACAGAGCTTTTACTTGGAGACATCGTAAACACAAACGCCTCCTTTCTCTCGAAAAAGCTTGCTGAGCTTGGCATCTCAGTATATCATCAAACGGTTGTTGGAGACAATCGGGCGAGGCTGAAAAAGGCTCTTAGCAATGCCGCAGAGCGAGCAGATCTTATCATCACAAGCGGCGGTCTTGGCCCAACCTATGACGACCTTACAAAGGAGACGACTTCTGAGTTCTTTGGCAGAAAGCTTATTCGGGATGAAAGCATAGTTCTTTCTCTTGAGGATTATTTTTCAAAGAACAAAAAAGTTATGACCGAGAATAACAAAAAGCAAGCCGATATTCCGGAGGGCGGAATTGTTTTTGAAAACAATTATGGCACAGCTCCCGGAGTTGGAATAGAGGATGAGGAGATGGGAGTTACAGCTATTATGCTTCCCGGCCCGCCAAGAGAGCTTGAACCTATGTTTATGGAGCAGGTTGTGCCATACCTTAGCAAGCGCAGCAGCTCTGTTCTTGTCAGCAGAAACATCCACATTTTCGGAATGGGTGAATCAAATGTAGAAAGCATCTTAAAGTCTGATATGGAAACATCTGAAAACCCAACCATTGCGCCATATTGCAAGGAAGGCGAGGTTAGACTTCGCATAACCGCAAAAGCGGAGAACAAGGAAAAAGCATATCAGCTTTGCAATGAAACGATAAGCAAGATCATGGAAACCGATGTCAAAAATGCGGTTTATGGCGTAGACTGCGATTCTATCGAAGGTGCGCTTGTTTCGGCACTTGCAAAATCCGGAAAAACCATTGCAACTGCGGAATCCTGCACAGGAGGTCTTATTGCAAAGCGCATCACCGATATCTCGGGCAGCAGCAAGGTATTTCTCGGCAGCTGCGTGACCTATGCTAACAGCGCAAAGGAAAGGCTCATCGGTGTTAAAGGCGAATCGCTTGAGGCTTACGGTGCAGTTTCAGAGCAGGTGGCTGTCGAAATGGCAAAAGGTGTGAGGCTTGCTCTTGGCAGCGATATAGCCATTTCCACAACAGGTATTGCAGGTCCCGACGGAGGCACGGCCGAAAAGCCGGTTGGAACTGTTTGGGTCGGCATTTCAAGCGAAAAGGGAGAAAGAGCCGTTTTGCTTCAACTTCCCTCAGGCAGAGAAAGGTCATATATCAGAACTCTTGCAGCTTCAAACGCTTTGCATCTTGCACTGGGAGAAATCTAATATAAAAATCGACCTTAAATATATACCGAGGAGGGATATTTTGTGAAAAAACGCATTCTCGTTGTCAGCAGTGCCAATATGGATTTTGTTATGAATGTTTCACGCCTGCCTATGCCGGGCGAAACCGCTATAGAAAATGGAAATTATAAGCTTATTCCAGGCGGAAAGGGAGCAAACTCCGCTATAACAATAGAGCGCCTTGGCGGCGACTGCGTCTTTTGCGCAAAGCTTGGCAGAGATGCAAACGGCGAGGCTTTAAAAGCACTTTATGCCGCAGAGGGGATAAACCTTAGTGCTCTTCGATCAACCGGTGAAGCGCCAACAGGCCTTGCCGCCATTATGGTTGAGGAGGACGGCACAAACAGAATAAGCGTTTTCCCCGGGGCCAACAACTATCTTAATGCAGATGACGCCGAGGAAGCCCTGCTGTGCTATCCCGATGCTCTTTTTATGCATTTTGAGATACCGACAGAGGCTGTTTTGACAGCGGCGCATTTCGCCTCAAAAAAGAATATACCTATAGTTATTGATGCCGGCCCTGCAAAACCGGATTTCCCATTTGACAAGCTTCCGCCTCTTGAAATCTTTTCGCCAAATGAAATCGAAACCGAGGCATACACCGGTATAAATCCAAGCACTGCGGATAACGCACTGCGTGCGGCCGTAGCACTTCAAAAAATCGTAAAATCTCATTATTATATAATCAAGCTTGGCAGCAGAGGTGCCCTGGTTTATGACGGCAAATACTATAATATTGCTCCCTCGTATGAGGTTAAAACCGTTGACACAACTGCGGCAGGCGACAGCTTCACTGCGGCACTGACCCTTGAATATCTGAGAAGCGGAAATATTATGAGATCCCTTAGATTTGCCAACGCAGCAGCAGCTCTTGTGGTAAGCCAAAGCGGCGGCAGCTCATCTATCCCAACTCAAAAGCAATTATCGGATTTTATAAAGATCAGAGAAATAGAGATTTAAAAGGAGACAAAATGAATACAGTCAAGTTTACCTATAAGGAGGGCAAAGACAAGGTCCTCACCATGAGCTATGATGACGGAGTTATACAGGACAAGCGCCTTGTGGAAATATTCAATAAGAACGGCATAAAGGGAAGCTTCCATATAAACGGTGGTTGCTTTGGTCAGATACACAACCCATCTCGCCCAAGGCTCGCTGCCGAAGAGATCAAAAAAACGTACCTTGGTCACGAGGTTTCCTGCCACGGCTATACACATCCTTTTCTTGAAAGGCTGGCCCCTATGGAGCTCCTGCATGAGATACTTGATGACAAAAAGGCACTTGAGGATGCTTGCGGATATGTTGTGCGCGGACTTTCATATCCCTTTGGAACATATAATGCAGAGGTTATCGACACGCTGAAAAAGCTTGGAATGAACTATGCAAGAACTGTCAAATCCACAAGAGGCTTTACGCTTCCGGATGATTTTATGATCTGGGATCCAACCTGCCATCACAATGACGGCCGTCTTATGGAGCTTCTTGAAAGCTTCAAAAACTCAACAAGACCTATGGCAATGATGTATGTTTGGGGGCATTCATATGAATTTGACAACAATGACAACTGGAATGTTATTGAGGAATTTTGTGAAAAAGCCGGAGGTGACAGCAACGTCTGGTATGCCACAAATATAGAGATTTATGACTACATAACTGCTATGAGAAGGGCAGAGCTTTCTGCAGACAGAACGATGCTTTATAACCCATCTGCCGTATCCCTTTGGGTACGCACCGGCGGCAAGCTCATCGAATGTAAGGGCGGCACAACCACCCTTCTTGAGCAGAAGCAATAAAGTCCGGCACATAAAAGGAGAACACTATAAATGAATAAATTTATCTTATCAACTATTTGCCTCTGCCTTTGTCTTTGCCTTTTTGCCTGCACGGGCGGAAAAGAATCAAAGGACACAGATAATATCGGTGACACAACCGACAAAATACCCGAGACCGAAGCCTTGCCAAACAGAGTTGTGACCGCAATATACGGCACCTTTGATGAGCAATATGATTTTATTTATGAGGATATTTGCAAGATTCCGGATACTTTTACAGAGGAAGCACCAATATATGCTCTTATTGATGACCACAACGCTTCCTATAACGAAAAAGACCCAAAATCAATGTCTTTACGCACCCCAATTATTTTTTATCTTGCAGAAAAGCTGGATATAAACTCCGATCAGCTTAAACAATATTATACTGCCTGTCTTGAGAAGGGGATTACCGATATTATGCCCTCGGATGAAGCGATAAACGCAATTGTAAGCGGCGATGCCTCTGCAGCAATGAAGGTCTGCGCACATCCCTCTGCTTTGTATAAGGACGGCAAGGTTTACACCCTTCGTATGTTGCTTTCCGGAACCGGAGAAGGCGTTACAGATGATGAAATAAAGTCAACCTTTCTTTCTGCCGAGAAGTATTACAGCACCTCTCTCCTAAAGAGCGACCGTTTGAATGATGTTATGAAGGATAAACTGGCTCAGCTTGGCTTTGAAATCGCAAAGGAAAACAGTGGCACGCTTTGCACCGTCCATTCTGATGAATATCACACAATCCCTGCTGCCCTTGCGGAAATTGTGACCACCGCAGAGCTTGAAGCGTGGAAAAATTCATGTCCAGATGAGGATGGATGCGGCATAGGATATAATATTGTATCATTCGTGGAGAAATTTGCTGTTACAAAAGAGAATTTCATCGATGTTTATAATGCTGCCGCAGGCACGCTTGGAAATTATAACATAAATGTTATATATGGCGGAGACACTGATACATATTATAAAGAAAAGCATACCGAGCTTTATGCTGACATTGAGGCAGACAGAGCAATGGCGGCGATAAAAGCAAAGGCTGTGGAGCTTCTCGGCATGACAGATTTTGTTACAAATGTGAATGAATTTTCCTTAGCTGAAATACTTTTGATGGCAAGCAAAAATGATGAGGTTATTGCGGCACTTTCAGAATACGCCTCGACCCTTGTGGCATCGCCTGAATTTGATTTTAATGAGATCTATGGCAACTCGGATAATTTGCTTCGTCTCATGCGCGGACACTCAGCATATTATGTTGATCGCTATGTATGCAAGAGAGCAACCTTTGAGACTCCATATGAGGCAC
>JAZUQN010000238.1:0-4158 GCA_045605745.1 Eubacteriales bacterium | reverse complement strand
TAAATAAATTTAATCGGGGTGTGGCACAGTTTGGTAGTGCGCATGGTTCGGGACCATGAGGCCGCAGGTTCGAATCCTGTCACTCCGACCAAAAAAGCAACAGCAAGATCTATCCTTGGCTGTTGCTTTTTCATCCCGGATAAACCGATTTGAACCTCTCCATTTCGCAGAAATGGATAATGTTTGCGCTGTGATAAACAATCACCCACCAATAAACATTAGCGCAAATTTAGGTTCCCGAATCCTGTCACTCCTACCAAAAAAGCAACAGCAAGATCTATCCTTGGCTGTTGCTTTTTCATCCCGGATAAACCGATTTGAACCTCTCCATTTCGCAGAAATGGATAATTGGAGAATTGTTTGGATTATTTTTTATCAGCGAATCAAAGCTCTAACAAAAAAACAAAGTAACAATACCATATCATGCCTTGATATTGTTTCTTTTATTAGTTACAAGATTGTCAACATATCTGTGCATCTCACCTCTGCTTTTAACCGAGTGTGTTCCATCTATAATTTTCTGCTTTTCATCTTCACTGAGTACTGAGAAATTTTGCATTGCTTCGGGATTCATAGCCAGCGCCATAGCAAATCCTATCGGCATTTCTTCTGGTTTCATCTTTCCGCCTCCAACTAATAATTTTATATAGTATTTACGAGGATTACAACCGAAAATACCTGCCAATTTCTCGCATAAATTACTTTCACAACTAAAAAAACATAAGAAGGTATCCGCTCAAAAACGGAAATACAACATATTATGTATGTCATAGACACCGTTGCCTTTACAAAAAACAATGACTTGAATGAATTTATCTGAATTTGCTAACACTAATTGCAGAAAGGAGTGATAGTTATGGAAGAAAAAAAGGATTTCAAAAAAGAAAGCAAGAATAAAAAACCTCTTACCAATCCTGGTGATATAAAAGGAAAGATAGAAGTTTCGGACACTCGTGAACGCCGAGATGGCCCGGGAGGAAATTAACAAACTATATGTTTAGATATAGGCCGATACCAAAGTTTTCCTAACTATGGCATCGGCTTTTCCATGCTAAAAATGCAATGCGCTGTATATCTGTTAAAACAAATATTTAGTGCTGAATATTTACCGCTTATCATCTGTAGCAGGGTTATCAATAAGCTTTCCTTTTTCAGTAAAGCGTGAACCATGACAGGGACAATCCCAGCTATGCTCAGCACTATTGTATTTGAGGGCACAGCCAAGATGAGGACATCGTGGCACTGTTGGCGTAAGAAGCCCAACTGTTGATTCAAAAGCATTAATGGCAGGCTGAGGACGAAGCATACTTCGTGAAGGTGAAAATACCGGAGCATATCTATTTGTTTTTTCCATAATAAGATCACCAAGAATATCAGCGGCCACCATAGAATTTGTGATGCCCCATTTATTAAACCCAGTGGCTACATATACATTGGGGGTGGAGCGTGAATACTGACCGATATAGGGTACGCTATCAAGTGTCATACAGTCCTGTGTTGCCCACCTGCAAGCGATCTCTGCATTTTTATAATACCTCTTTGCAAAAGCTTCAAGCTCTTTCCAACAACCGCCTTTCTTCCCCGTTCGGTGTCCGCCACCTCCGAGAAGCAAGAGTTCCCCAAAGGGTCGGAAGGACATCCCCTTGTCAGATTCATCCACATACATTCCCGAAATATTCTGCGCCCCCTTTAAAGCAAGTACATATGAACGGTGCTGATAAAGCTTTAAAAAATAACAGCCGTGCTTGTTGAGCAAAGGAAAATGCGTTGCAATGATCAGCTTTTTATAGGTGATATTTCCGTGATTTGTAATCGCCTTTTCAGGCAAAAGCTCCAAAACCTTTGTGTTCTCAAAAATTGGTAAATCTTTGGCTACGGAATAAATAAATTTCAATGGATGAAACCGAGCTTGATTCTTCACACACACAGAGCCTGCCACCTCTATAGGAAGCTCCGGTGCATCCGAAAATTCAGCTTTAACACCAAGATTGTTTAGTGCGGCAATCTCCTTTTTGATTGTTCTGCTGTCATAGAGAGAATAAACAAATGAATCTGCTTTTTCATAGTCACAAGCAATATTACCGCAAATATTTTCATATTCTCTGCCTGCTCTGATTTGTGCCTCAAGATAAAGCCTTGCTTTATCCTTGCCAAATCCGCGAAGCAGCTTATCATAGATAAGACCGTGACCGAGAGTGATCTTTGCTGTGGTGTTTTCCGTAACACCGCCGCAAATCCTTCCGGCTTCTGCCAAAACGCAATCAACTCCTGCATTTTTCAATTTATAAGCACATAAAATTCCTGCTATACCGCCACCAATAATCAGCACCTCGGTGTGCTTATCCCCATCGAGCTGCGGAAATTTCACCGGAGACACTTCTTCAATCCAAATCGACTCCATAATTGACCCTCCAAATTGTAATATTCATAGTGTTTGCAGTTAAATGTTTTTTTAGTCAGGCATACTACTTTTAAACAAAAAACAGACCGATTTAAAATGGGTCTGTTTTTTGTTTAAAATTCGTTTTTATTCCAAATGGAGACTGTCGGCATTGAGAAAAGCATTTGCAGCAAGCAAGCTGTCTGTCGGTATCATTTGCTCAGCGCCGCATTTTTTGCACCTTACCTTTATACCAAAATCAAGCACCTCTGCTTCGTATTCTCCCTTTTCTCCTTCGCATCGGCAGAATATTTTTCCTTCTTCCTCAAGATCTCTGATAACAAACATAATGATGTCATAAATCTGCGGATCAGGCAGTATATCAGCCTCATCTGCTGCATGGAGAGCTTCAAAGCCACCCTCAAAACCGCTTTTTTCAAGCATATCAAGCAGCTCCAGCTCGGTTTTTGAAAGTTCAGCCTTCACCTTGTTCGTCTCACCCATAAAGCAAATATTAACATCCGAGTATGGGCATGGCAAAAGGAACACATCTCGCCCAAAAAACAGTGTGCTTGACACTGTGAAATTATGGGGCTTGGGGCAAAGCATACACGGAACAGACAGCTTTACCTTGCCATCTCTGCCAAAAACGATCTCAAGCGCACTTTTGCCGCAATCGCATTTCAGCTTTATCATATCCGCTCCTATTGAAAAGGGACTAACCGCACTGAGAACACCGCTTCCGCAATGTGGACAACGGTATGCAACTGTTGTGTGCTTTGGTTCAATTACCATTTTATAAAACCTCGCTGTTTTTTAACATTATATGAAATTTCAATTTCTTTGTTACGATAAAAACCTAAGCGGCATGGCCGAACCATGCCGCTTAGGTTTTTTATAAAACTTTACGGTCTGATCTATCAGCCCTTAACAGACTTCATTGCAGATTCGTATACAAGAACAGGATATTTTTCTACATATCCCTTATAAATATCGCCGGTCTTTTCAGAAACAATGGTTGTGCGAGATTCAAAGAGCCATCTTGCTTCACCTGTGAAGAACATAATATGATAACCATATTCGGTTTCAACTATGCCTGTGTCACCATATACTCTTGCATCGTCATATACCCACTCTTCAAATTCCTTAACCATTTCACCCTCAGCGATATCGTCATAGAACACGCCGGAATCATCGGTATATTTTTCTGCAAGAGCCTTAAAGCTATCTCTTGTTTTTTCGCCGGCAAGATACTCTTCATAAACTTCATCTGCCTTAGCTTTTGCTTCTTCCTTTGTCTCATAAGAGTCGTAGGCAATGAGGATATGACCTGTGCTCTTCACAATCTCCTCGTCAGCATAAGGAGCCTTAACAACAAAGTATACCTCAACCTTATATTCGGAAGCCTTGTCGCTCTCCTCGGCATCTGCGCTTTCCTCAGCATCCTCTGCCTTTTCGTCATCCTTATCTGCATCAGCATCATCGTCATCAACGAATACCTTTGCTTCGCCGTCTTTTCTTACATGAGCGTCATCAGCAACCTCAAACAGCCAATCAGCAGCCTCTGCAAGAGAAACCTGACCCTTTGTTACAGTTGCATAAGCCTGTGCCACCTGATCCTCAGGTGAAAGAGCCTCTTCATCATCAAGAGTACCGTCTGCAGTTGCCTTTTCTGTTAGATATGTGAGAAGTGCACTCTTAAATTCCTCCTCGGAGGTAGCTGCGCCAAGTGCATCAAACTTTGCAAGAAATTCAGCCTTCTTTGCTGCCTTTTCGTC
>JAZUQN010000237.1:0-4426 GCA_045605745.1 Eubacteriales bacterium | reverse complement strand
CGAAAGCAGTGTGCGGTTCCTCACACCCTTTTTGCGCCGGTGCTTTTTGGCGCAAAAAGGAGAGATAGAGTGAGAAACAGCGACATAAGAAAATGCAGCATTGCATTTTCAGAGGAGCGTCGGTCTTGGTAGGAAAGGAGTCTTTAGAGGAAAACGCAGTTTGTCTCTAAACGACTTTTGCTTCCTTTGGGTCGTGCCAAAGGAAGTGCCATGCGGCATGAGCAAAAAAAGAAACAGCTGCCTATCTGATAAATAGGGCAGTTATTTCTTTAACACTGTATATAAAACACTTTATGATTTTTATAATCGTAATTTATTAATTTGCATATAAATAAATCTAAGATACTAAAGTAATTTTTGTCATTTAAAATAACCAAAGAGATTAGTTTGCTTTCCGGTTGCTCATGCCGCATGGCAGTGTCTTTGGTATGCGCCAAAGACACGAAAGCGCACTTCTTTCCTTAGTCAGACCGACGCTCCCACGAAAATGCAA
The DNA here is from genome assembly GCA_045605745.1 of Eubacteriales bacterium. Taxonomy (GTDB): domain Bacteria; phylum Bacillota; class Clostridia; order Oscillospirales; family CAG-272; genus SIG710. The sequence continues at coordinate 3,933 of JAZUQN010000237.1, read as the reverse complement.
TTCTGCATTTTCTTATGTCGCTGTACATCACTCTGTTCTTCCTTATTGCGCCAAGGATACGGGCGCATTTTCTGTATCATAATCCAAGTCCTCAAGCGCCCTATAAACAAACCCTCTTTGGCTAAACGCCAAAGCAGGCAAGCCTGTCGGGTTGTTCCTATATAATCAGTTATCGAGGGGCGCAATAAGGGTGCAGTGAAACGCACACTGCTCTCGTCTGTGATAAGCGATTGCCTGACAGAAAACTCGCAGTGTGCTTTTTTGTTATATAATGCAAGAAACTCATTGTTGAATTTGGAAAATTTCAAAAAGCTCTTGCAATGTTGAAGTAAATCTGTTATAATACTATGGTGTGAGCGTCATTAAGCGTTTCCACAGCTGCAAGCTGTGAAATAAGGCCATACTAGCCGGGGACATAGCGGAGCCCTGTACCTGAAATCCGCTACAGCAGGGGTGAATCCCTTTTTTGAGGGTCAAGAGGGTGCGATTGCACCGCTTGCCTTTGTGTTGAGAAGCGGGTCTTGCGCGATCGGGAGCTGTGAACCATGTCAGGTGGGGAACCAAGCAGCATTAAGCAGTGTCCCCGATGTGCCGCAAGGCAGCCTGCTTTGAGCAGAGGCATCGGAATGCGCGTGCTTTTGAGATTCGATTTTAAGGTGTATGGTCTTATTTTGCAGCTTGATTTTTATAGATGGATTGAGGTGGTTTTATGCATCAGGCTTTATACAGAAAATGGCGTCCCACAACCTTTGACGATGTTTGCGGACAGGATCACATCACCTCGGTTCTTAAATATGAATGTGAAAATGGCAAGTTTTCGCACGCTTATCTTTTCTGCGGCTCAAGAGGTACCGGAAAAACCACCTGTGCAAAAATTCTTGCCAAGGCAGTGAACTGTGAATCTCCGGTTGGCGGCAGTCCATGTGGAAAATGCCCGTCCTGTGTTGCTATCGATTCCGGCAGTGCAACCGATGTGCTTGAAATGGATGCAGCATCGAACAATGGTGTTGACAATATCCGTGATATTCGTGATGAAGTTGTATATTCTCCATCTCTCCTTAAATATAGGGTGTATATTGTGGACGAGGTGCATATGCTTTCAAGCAGTGCGTTTAATGCCCTTCTTAAAACCCTTGAAGAGCCGCCTGCCCACGTGATTTTTATCTTGGCAACAACAGAGCTTCACAAGCTTCCTTCAACAATTATATCCCGTTGCCAAAGATTTGATTTTCGCAGAATATCAATTCCCATTATAACAGAAAGATTGCTCAGAATTTCCGAAGAAGAGGGAATAAAGATAGAAAAAAGCGCTGCGCAGCTTCTTGCAAAGCTTGCAATGGGTGGCATGAGAGATGCTGTTAGCTTGCTTGAGCTTTGTGCCGGAACAAGACAGGAGATAACAGAGGCACTTGTTGCAGATATCGTTGGAATAAGCGGAAGAGACAGCACATCTCGCCTTGTTTCCGCAATTGCGGAAAAGGATTATGAAGCCATATTTGAAAAGGTTGCTGAGGTTGTTGCTTCTTCGAAGGATATAACTGTATTTTGGCAGGATCTGTTGGCATTTTACCGTGATATGCTGGTTGTTAAAACCTCGAAAAATGCAAGGAAATATCTTGATCTGACCGAGAATGAAGCAGGGCAAACCGAAAACGCCGCAAAGCTTTTTGGAAAGGAAACGCTTATATATCATTGCAAGCTTATAGAAGCTGCCCTTGTGACCATGCAGCGTTCAAATTCTGCAGCCAGACTTTGTGCTGAAATGACTCTTATCAGAATGTGCGATGAAAGCCTTGATTCAAGCTCGGATGCCTTGCTGGCAAGAATTTCTGCAATTGAGGATAAACTGAGCACCGGACTTTATGCACCTCAGGATGTAAAGGCAGAGGAGTCTAAGTCTACGCCGAAGCCACAGAAGCCTACCCCAAAAGCTGATAAGAAAACTGTTGACATATATTCTGCTCCATCTGAGCCAACCGGCAAAAAAAGAGCACTCTCCTATTGGATCGAGGCGGTTGACAAGATATGCAAGAACGATCCAAGTCTAACAGGATTTCTTAAAAGCTCAAAAACATATAAAAATTCGGAAGGCAATATAGTTATTCGTCTTGACAGTGATTTTGCATCTAATATGATAAAGGCGAGAAAAAGTACACTTGATACTATAATTGCAACTCTTTCTTTCTATGAAAAGCGTCAGCTTTCAGCATCAAATATTCTTTTTGAGGTGTCTCATGAAAATGATATTATTGATGAGGGAAGAGAAAATATAGAGGAAATAATAAGGGACATCGGTCTATAAAACATCAAAACACACGGAGGAAATTAAAATGAAAGCAAATTTACCAAAGGGTATTGGCGGAGGCCCTCAAAACATGCAGGCTATGCTTAAGCAGGCTCAAAAGATGCAGGAGGATATGGAGGCACTCCAGGCTGACCTTGATGAAAGAGAATATGATATCAGCGCCGGCGGAGGTGTTGTGTCTGTTAAGATAAGCGGAAGAAAAGAAATACTTGCTATCGACATAAAGCCCGAAATAGTTGACCCTGATGATGTTGAAACACTTTCGGATATTCTTGTTGCAGCTGTAAATGAGGCAATTAAGCGTGTTGAAGAAACAAACAGTGCCGAGATGCAAAAGGTTACGGGAAGCCTTGGAATGCCCGGTCTTTTCTGATGGCAGACTATATTGAGCCCCTCAGCCGCCTTGCTGAAAAATTCGGCAAGCTTGCAGGGATAGGTAGAAAAACTGCCCTTAGATTGGCTTTTTCTGTTCTTGATATGTCAGAGGAGGAAGCCGCAGACTTTGCCGGTGCTATCCTTGATGCAAAAACAAAGATACATCTTTGTCCTATATGTCAAAATCTCACCGACAAGGAGATTTGTGACATTTGCGCCGAGAACACTCGAGATAGATCGACCATTTGTGTTGTTGAGGACGCCAAGGCTGTGCTATCTCTTGAAAAGGTTAGGGAATTTAACGGTCTTTATCATGTGCTTCACGGTGTTATTTCTCCGATGAACGGTGTAACACCCGAAAAGCTAAAGATAAAGGAGCTTTTGGCTCGCTGTGATGATAGCGAGGTGAAAGAAATTATAATAGCAACAAACCCCACTGTTGAGGGAGAGGCAACCGCTATGTATCTTTCAAGAATTTTAAAACCTCTCGGACTAACTGTGACAAGGCTTGCCTATGGTGTTCCTGTTGGTGGGGATCTTGAATATGCTGACGAGGTTACGCTATATCGAGCTCTTGAGGGTAGACGGGATGTTTGATTTTGGGTGACAGTATGAATATAATTTTGATTGGAATGCCCGGTTGCGGAAAGAGCACGATCGGTGTTCTTCTTGCAAAAGCAATGCTTTATGATTTTGTTGACACAGACCTTTTAATTCAAAATCGTTATGGCGAAAGCCTTTGTACTATCATAGACAAGCATGGCATTGAGAAATTTAAGGAAATAGAAAACGGCGTTTTGTGTGAATTTAAGGGTGAAAAAACTGTTGTGGCAACAGGCGGCAGTGCAGTTTACGGAAAGGAAGCGATGGCGAATTTGGGAGCCGGCGGAAAAACCGTTTATCTGAAATTATCACCGGAGGAAATCATCCGAAGGATAGATAATGTCACAACTCGTGGAATTGCTATGGAAAAGGGCACAACTCTCGAACAGCTTTATTTAGAGAGGGCTCCGCTTTATGAGAAATATGCAGACATAACAATTGAATGCAGCGGTCTTGGTATCGAAGAATGTGTTGCGGAGATTAAAAGCAGGGTATTAAATTTAGTAGAATAGGATGTGTTAGGAGCACATCCTATTTTTATCAAAAATTGATATTGATTTTAATAAACAGGAGTTTATCGAGCTGTTGTGGCGGCAAAACTGTTAAAGTTTTGGTCGACCTTTTTCAAAAGGTCGCGCAGGTCAAGCGGG
>JAZUQN010000236.1:0-3300 GCA_045605745.1 Eubacteriales bacterium | reverse complement strand
GGGAGAGTTCACTGCCGATACACTGCCGAAAGGAGATGTTCTGATAGTATGGAAGGAGCATCTTTCGCCATATGAACTTCCTGCTTCAAAAATTGCCGTTTTATCTACCAACCCCGATAGCAGAATAGGGGCAAAGCGCACAGAAAGTGCGCTGAAAAAGCGTGCTAAAAAGCGCAGTGATGCAAAGAAAATACTTTCTTATGCCGAGCTGACTGTGGGCGACTATGTAGTTCACGAGACCTATGGCATCGGTATATATAAAGGCATTGAAAATGTTACTGTGAACGGCGCAAGCCGTGATTATATAACCATTCAATATGCCGGGGCAGATAAGCTGTTTCTGCCAACCGAAAAGCTGGATATGGTGTCAAAATATATCGGTGCACGGGCAGATGATGGAACAGTAAAGTTATCAAAATTCGGTGGCGGCGAATGGAACAAGGCAAAGACAAGAGCAAAGGCCGCCGTTAAAGAAATGGCAAAAGAGCTTATTCAGCTATATGCCGAAAGAATGCGCAGAAGTGGCATTTCCTTCCCCCCGGACGATGATTACCAAAGAGATTTTGAAGCCGCTTTCGATTATGAAGAAACTCCGGCTCAACTTGCTGCAATTTCCGATATCAAACAGGATATGGTAAGCTCTGTTCCAATGGACAGACTTCTTTGCGGAGATGTTGGTTTTGGAAAAACTGAGGTTGCGCTGAGAGCCGCCTTCAAGGCAGTTCTTGGCGGAAAGCAGGTTGCTATTCTTGTTCCAACAACCATTCTTGCACTTCAGCACTATCAAACAGCTCTGAGCCGTTTTCGCTCTTTCCCTGTTTCAATAGATCTGATATCCCGTTTCAGAAGCTCAAAGCAGCAGGCTCTGACGCTGAGAAAACTAAAGCGCGGCGAGGTTGACATTATTATCGGAACACACCGTCTTGTTTCAAAGGATATCGAATTTAAGGATCTTGGGCTTCTCATAATAGACGAAGAGCAGCGCTTTGGCGTTGCACAAAAGGAAAAGCTGAAGCAGATAGCCGGAAATGTGGATGTTCTGACTCTAACGGCAACGCCTATTCCAAGAACTCTCAATATGGCAATGAGTGGCATCCGAGACATTTCTGTTCTTGACGATGCCCCGGGAGACCGTTTGCCTGTTCAAACATATGTTCTTGAGCATGATGACCTGATAATTGAAGAAGCGATAAGGCGAGAGCTTAGGCGTGGCGGACAGGTTTTCTATCTATATAATAATGTCGAAAACATCAATGTTGTGGCGGCAAGGCTGTCTTCGGCAATTTCTGATGCAAAAATCACCACTGCACACGGGCGCATGGAAAAGGATGAGCTTGAAGATATCTGGAGTGCAATGCTTAGAGGCGAGATCGACATTCTCATTAGCACCACAATTATAGAAACAGGCGTTGACATTCCAAACGCAAACACCTTGATAGTTGAAAACGCTCACAAGCTCGGTCTTTCTCAGCTTCACCAGCTAAGAGGCAGAGTTGGAAGATCCTCACGCCGTGCATATGCCTATTTCACATACCCAAGAGGACGTGCCATTTCGGAAATATCAACAAAGCGTCTTGAGGCAATTCGTGAATATGCAGAGTTTGGAGCAGGCTTTAAAATTGCCCTCAGAGACATGGAAATAAGAGGAGCAGGAAATCTGCTTGGCGCAGAACAGCACGGTCATCTTGATGCTATCGGATATGATCTCTATATTAAGCTTTTAAATGATGCAGTGCTCGAGGAAAAGGGTGAGACTGCAAATGAAAAACCGGATTGCACCATCAATTTAATATGCGATGCATATCTTCCGGAAAAATATGTGTCCTCCTCTTCTCAGCGAATGGAGCTTTATAAGCGCATTGCAATGATAGACACTCCCGAGGATAGAGACGATATAACAGACGAGCTTTATGACCGTTTTGGAGATATGCCAAAGCCTGCAAAAAATCTGCTTGATATTGCTTATATCCGCGCAAAAGCAATGCAGTGCGGTATTTTGAAGATAGATCAAGTGGGCACGGAGGTTCATATTTACCCAATTAAATTTGACTGGGCAATATGGTCAGAGCTCGGAAGGATCAATGGCGGAAAAATAAAAGTGATTATGTCGTCATCGCCATATCTTAATTTCCGTTTTTCGGGGGGAGATAAAATCCTGCCTCTGGTGGAGCAGCTTTTTGAAGATTATCTGCGACTTGAGGCCCAGATGAAAGAAGAAGCAGAATAATTTAAGACCGATATCAAGTTTTGTTTATCAATCGCCTCCCCACAGAAGCAAAAATAATTTTTCAAAATTTGATATTCACTTTTCGCTTAATGTGTGATATAATAGATCTTATAAAATATTTGGAGTAGAATATGAAAAATAAAAAAATTATAAAAATTTCTTCTTTACTTCTCTGTTTTGCACTTGTTGCTTGCTTCTTTGCCTCTTGTTCCTCAAAATCAATGGGCAAGCCTCTTATGACACTTGAGGATCACGAAATAACGGTCAATATGTATCAGCTTTGGCTATCTCGCATAAAAGGCAATTATGGGGGAAGCGATGCAACCGTTTGGGATGAAACAACTGCCGAAGGAAAAACATATAATGAGATATTTACAGGCTTTGTTAAGCAAAATGCAATGACCTTCCTTTCGGCAATGTATGAATTTAAAAATCTCGGATTGAAGCTGCCCGAAAGCGATATAAAAGAGATTGATGCTTCAATGAAAGCGATGCTTGAGGAACGAGGAAACGGAAGCAAAGCCACCCTCAATTCAATACTTGCTCAGTTTGGCGTCAACTATGATATCTTGAGAGAAATATATATTATTGAAGCAAAGCTGAATTATCTCAAGGACTACCTTTATGGAGAAAACGGCACCGAGGTGATCTCAGATAATATAAAAAACGAATATTATCAGAACAACTATGTGAGAATAAAGCAAATATTTATATATACTGCCAATAAACCCGTCACCGATAAGGAAGGTAATTATGTCTATAACGATGATGGTTATGTTGAAACTCGAGACTATACTGCCGAGGAGCTGGCTGAGCAACAAAAGAAAGCCAATCAAGTTATGACCTCTCTCACCGCAGGACAGGATTTTGACCTGCTTATGGCTTCTCAAAATGAGGATACTGCCGCAGCATCCTATCCAAATGGCTATTATTTCACAAAATCCTCCCAGTATGTCGAAGAGGTTATAAACGCAGCCTTTGGGATGAACGAGGGCGAATTTAAAATGGTTGAATCAGAATATGGCCTACATATAATAAAGCGTTTGCCACTTGAAGAAAAAGGATATTCCTCA
>JAZUQN010000235.1:0-5403 GCA_045605745.1 Eubacteriales bacterium | reverse complement strand
CAGCGGCACTCGCTTTAGGTTCATTACCATCCGAATTCTGAGCCATCTCGCTGTCAAAATCAATATCTGCGGAAAGCTCCGATTTCTTGTTCAGATCATCAAGCTCCGGCATATCGTCACTGAAAATATCTTCAAAAGATGTATTTTCTGCGAGTTCCTCTGTTGCAAAAGCTCCTTCCTGCAAGGGGGCTTCATCTGTCTTTTCAGCAACAGTGGGCTCCTCCGAAAAATCCTCAAAGCTAAGCTGAACGCCCTGCTCTTCTTTGTTATCTGACAGAGCTATTTCCATATCAGCATCAAACATATCAGAACTGCTTTCCAGCTCTTTCTCAAGCATCTGAGTATATCCGTCTGCAAGCGAAACTCCTTTTTTGCGTCCAAGGCCGAAAAGTCCGCCTGCTCTCTTCTTTTTGGGAGCTTTTTCAACCTCTTCAACATCAAAGCTTACTGCCTCGGAAATAGCAGCGTCATCTTCCGGCACTAAATCCTCCTCCACCTCTGCATCTGCAAAAGCGATTTTCTCTTCAAAGACCTCAGTGCCCATATCGTCAAATTCAAAAACTTCGTTTTCAGCCTCGAGGGCTTCAGCTCCCGAAACCACCTCATATTCAGATTCACCATCAAGCTCAAAATCAAGCTCTATCTCGTCATTTTCCGTCTCCGCTTCATCAAGCTCAAAATCCTCTGAAGCATCCTCGTCCGGCATGAACTTTTTAAGCATAGAGGCAATATCCTTGTCAGGATCCTGCTTTTTTGAAACGGTCTTGGCATCATCCTCAGCACCGTTTCCTATCATCTCACCCGAGCTTATATTATCTCGTAAAAGGCTAACAAGCTCATCCACGGACATTTCCTCACCATTGTTTTTCTTATTATCTGCCACTTGACCGCACTCCTTGTCACTTATTTTTTTGTCTCTGCTGCTTTGAAGCCTCTGCAAGTAAAACAGAAGCCGCAGTTGAGACATTGAATGAATTGACCTTGCCGTACATCGGGATAGAAACTATATAGTCACATTTCTTTTTTACAAGCTCAGAAACTCCATCGCCCTCACTACCGAGAACGATAGCCACTCCGGTGCTCATATCTGTATCATAATAAGCCGTGCCTCCGGCTTCGGCTGCATATGTCCAAATTCCATTTTTCTTAAGCATATCAATGGTTGATGCAATATTTGAAACCTTTGCAATTGCCAAATGCTCGATTGCACCTGCAGAAGCCTTTGAAACCGCCGGCGTAAGACCTACGGCTCTGCGCTTTGGAATTATAAGACCGTGTGCTCCAACACCCTCTGCACATCTGATAAGTGCCCCGAGATTATGTGGATCTGTTATCCCGTCTGAGATCACAATCAAGGGGGGTTCTCCCCTCTCCTCTGCGATCAAAAGGATGTCCTCAACACTTGAGTATTCCTTTTCCGCCGCAAGAGCAACTATTCCTTGATGCAGAGAGTTGCCGGAGAGCTGATCAAGCTTTCCCTTTTCAACCTCGATGATCGGAATTCCTCTGCCGATAGCCTCGGAAACAAGAACAACTATAGAGCCTTCTCTGTCGCCTTTTCTAACAAAGATCTTGTCTATTGCTCTTCCGCTTTTCAGAAGCTCACGAACTGCATTTCTGCCGGCAACTGCACCGGCTTTTTCATTTTCATTGAAATCATTTCTAAAATTCGCGCCGGTATCCTTATAAGGGCGATAACTGTTGACATCTTTTCCGCCATGTCGGCTATCATTCCCTTTACCGTAATATTTTTTATTTTCAAAACTCATATCTGTAAGCAATCCTTAATTATGATAAAATTAGTCTATTCTACATTCTGTATTATTATAACATATAATTTCGATTTTGTATATAAGAAATTCCTGTTTTTTTGCAAAAAACGCTTTTTTTACATTTTTTCGACAAATCCCAAGTCGTTTTTGGGGGGCTTAAATATTTTTGTTCCACTTTTGGAATTTGTTTTTTCGTCAAATAGTCAAAATTTTCTCCATTATTATGTGCAATTCGCCAAAAATCAATTTTGTTTATAAAAGCTCTTGCTTTTTAAGGAAAAAAATGCTATTATTAGTGCAATGATGATAGAGGTGCGTTTGCTATCAGTATTGGGCATAAAGATTGCGGAATCTCCCATGAAAGGAACAAACGCCGAAATCGAGAACGGTTCCCGCAGCCATTTTCGGTTGGTACATTGCAGAATATGTAATGTACTGTCACATCTAACTTGATGTGGAGCGCTGTCGAAATACCAAAAAAGTATTTAGATATGCGCAAAGCATATCTTTATTTTTTGGAGGCTTTTATGAAAGCAAAGAAAATCCTAATTCCCATAGTTGCCATAGTGGCTATTTTGGCAGTACTTGTTGCAGCTTATTTCACAATAGGTGAAGAAGGTGCATACGGAACAGCTTGGTCTCTTGTGGCTCCTGTAATCGCCATCGCACTGGCGCTTATCACAAAAGAGGTTTATTCCTCGCTCTTTATCGGTATAACTATCGGCGCAATTATAAAGGCTAATTTCAATTTTTCCGGAATAATTGACACAATAACAAAAGGTTTCGTTTCCGAAAAATTGACAAATGCAGACGGTGATGTTGTTGAAGTTTTCTCAGGTGGTCTTATTCCTGCCCTTTCTGCAAGCGCCGGAATTTTCGTATTTCTTGTTCTCCTTGGAATCATGGTTGCTCTCATCAACAAATCCGGCGGTTCCCAGGCCTTTGGTCGTTGGGCAACAAAGAATATCAAAACCAAGGTTGGAGCGGCAATTGCCACATTTGTTCTTGGCGTTCTCATTTTCATTGATGACTATTTCAACTGCCTCACCGTTGGTTCTGTTATGAGTCCGGTTACCGATTCTCACAAGATATCAAGGGCAAAGCTTGCATTCCTAATTGATGCAACTGCAGCACCTGTTTGTATGATAGCTCCGGTTTCTTCATGGGCGGCTGCGGTTTCAAGCTGTGTTGACAGCGAAACTCTCAGCGGAATAGAGCTTTTTGTCAGAGCCATTCCGTTCAACTTCTATTCTTTGCTCATGCTTGGATTTATAATCATGATCTCGGTTATCGGCTTTGATTATGGCAAGATGTCTGAATTTGAGATCAAAGCGCAAAACGGTGATCTTGGCATATTGAACTCAACAAAAGAAGAAAGCAATGCAAACCCCAAGGGCAAGGTTATCGATCTAATTCTGCCAATCATTATACTTGTTGTTTCATCTATTCTTGGTCTTCTTTATGTTGGCGGCTTCTTTAGCGGTGCAGATTTTGTTACAGCCTTTGGAGATACAGATGCAACAGTCGGTCTTCCTTGGGGCGCTCTTATTGCTCTTGCCGTTATCATTGTTTATCTTATCGTTCGTAGGCTCATTACATTTAAAGAAGCTATGGAGTGCATACCAAAGGGCTTCATCGCCATGGTTCCTGCTATACTTATACTCACACTTGCCACAACCCTCAAGGATATAACCGGCGGTCTTGGTTCTGATGTTTTTGTTGAAAATATTATGAGTGGTGTTGGCGATAAACTTGCTGCATTTCTGCCTGCAATAATCTTCATTATTGCTTGCTTCCTTGCATTTTCAACAGGTACTTCGTGGGGTACATTCGGAATTCTTATCCCGATCGTTACAAGCGTATTCCCCGAATCACACGAGCTCTTCTTCGTTGGCATTTCTGCCTGCCTTGCAGGTGCTGTTTGCGGAGACCATTGCTCTCCGATTTCCGATACAACCATTATGGCAAGTGCAGGAGCTCAGTGTAACCACATCGACCATGTTCAAACCCAGCTTCCCTATGCCATAACCGTTGCTGCAGTATCCTTTGTAAGCTTCGTATTTGCAGGCTTTGTTCCAAAGGCTTATATTGCCCTGCCCTTTGCATTTGTGCTTATGTTCTTAACCGTTATGGGAATAAAAATATTCACACAGAAAAAAGCTAAGGGAAATAACTAATCTTTCATATGGGGGCTGTTTCATACAGAAACAGCCCTTTTGATTTACAGTTAGATTTTTTGGAGGAATTCGATGATAGTTTTCATTTCTCACGAGCCGTCTCGATCTGTTGTTCTAAGAAAAATGTTGCTTGATGGTGATATTTTTGCTTATCACCGGGGATTTCCCGATCTTTTAAATTCCCACGGTCTCATAGATTTCATCAAAGCTCTTCCATCACCCCCGGCAGTAGCAATCATAGATTCAAGCTTGGATTGCAATTTTGGAGAAAAAGCCTGTAAGCTATTAAAACAAGAATATCCAAAAGTAAAATGTATAGCAATAACAGACAAGGAGATGCACAAAAAGGTTAGATATAAGTATCTGATTTCAAGCGACTTTGAAACCGATGCTTTTCCTTCTTCATACTTTGTTGATGTGATAAAGGAAATATTAAGCAAATGCGGATACTGTCTTAAGAGAAGCTATATGCACCTGAAGCTCGGTGATTCTTCGAACAAAGCAACTCTTCTTGGATATCCTCTTAATTTAACAAGAGCCGAATATAGAATTTTGCTGTTTCTCTGCCAAAGCACCGATAAAAGGCTTGACGAAGAAACAATACTTTGCTTTTGTTTTGCTGAAAGCTACAGAATGACGGAAACAAATGTAAGGGCACATATTTCCTCGATAAACAGGAAAGCTAAAGCACTAAGTGGGCGAAAGCTTATCATTTGCCACAGAAATGCTGGATATCAAATAAATCCCTATATGTAGTAAAGGAGCAAAAACAGGAGTTTATCGGGGGAGTGTGATGACAAAACTGTTAAAGTTTTGCTCAAGCTTTTTCAAAAGCTTGTGGGAGCCGGCGACATCGCCGGTCGCATCCGCAGAGGCGAAAAAACTTTAGCGGCATTTCTTTTGCCATACGATTTTGACGAATAAACGGACATATTTTCTCGGAAAATATGTCATACGATGCAATGAGAAATCCACCAAACCGATAAACTTCACGCATCGTGACTTTTCTTTGGGCCTTTAGTGTCAAAGAAAAGCGGATAAACGATTATGATAAATAAACCCTTCTTCTTTTTTGCTCATGCCGCATGGCAGTGTCTTTGGTATGCGCCAAAGACACGAAAGCGCACTTAGAGGGAAACTACTTTTCCCTCTAAGGACTCCTTTCCTTAGTCAGACAGACGCTCCTTAGAAAATGCAATTCTGCATTTTCTAAGGGAGCTGTGCATCACTCTATCCCTCCTTATTGCGCCAAAAAGCACCGGCGCAATAAGGGTGCAGTGAACCGCACACTGCTCTCGTCTGTGATAGCCGATTGTCCCACAGAATTTCCGCAGTGTCCTCGCCTATGTTTCCCCGATAAATCAAAATTTAACTTGGCTTTAAAAAAAGGACAGGCTGAGATGATTTGTCTCAGCCTTTCCTTTTTTTATTTTCCGATTATGTACCTAAAAGAA
>JAZUQN010000234.1:0-17677 GCA_045605745.1 Eubacteriales bacterium | reverse complement strand
AGGCTCTATATAAGGCTCATAGTCTGTTGCCGTATTGCCAAGCTCTATCTGAATGTTTCCGAAAAGAGCAAGACAATTAGAAAGGTTTGCCGATGCATTATTTAGATTTATATAGTGTATTCCTGTCTCGTTTGTGGTGAATGTCACGGTCTTTTTATTTAAATTGATATTGCCTCCTGCGTGTGTTACCCACTGTAGTCCACCACCTGCAACACCGTTATCGCCTTTTATCGGGGAAACAGACACATATACATTTTCAGCAAAAGCACTATCTTTTCTCGAAAAAGTGTATGTGGTATTCGGGGACAAATGAAGTTCAAAACCGATATATACAGTGTTTGCAATACCGCTTGTATTATTGCTCCAGTTGTTTGTGTCGCTAAAGGCGTTAATGTCAAGCAGATTTTTGCCGTATCGTTTTACCTCTGTGCCCTCAAAGTTTTCTATATTTTCGCTCGACAGCTTCACCGTTAGATCCTGCTCGATTGGTGAAACATCATCCGCAAAAACCGTTGTGCCGATAAGACTCTCAACAAGTGCGTTTGCAACGCCTCCTTTTAGAGCTGTAACAGCACCGTTTACTTTTTCGGCTGCCTCTCCTGCCTCCTCTGCAGATCTTGCAGAGGCAAGAGCGGCTGTTTTTGCTTCTTCCTTTGCTTTTTTCGATGCATCGGCATTTTCCCAAGATTCAGAAATAATGGTTGCGCTGATAGAAAGCACCTCGTCAACCTTTTCCTCTGCCGATTTGGCAATATTATAAATCTCCGCCACAACGGACGGAGTTGGATCTTTGGCGGCTTCGCCCGGATCCGCTCCGGGCTGAATGACCCCCAGCTTATTCCATAAGGTTGGCAATCTTACCCCCTCAGAATTGGTGCCGTAAAGCCCCATCCAAAGCATTTTGCCAATATTTTCTTCTTCAAGAACCTCATATGGAACAGTACAAGTTTCTTTTTCTGCCAGAATACTCACAGAGGTATTCCCTGCCTTAAAAACAGCTGTTTTAACAAGGCTATCCCAAGCCTCGTCAAACTCCATATCAACCTGATAGACCTTGCTTGCACCGGACGCAATAGGTTCTTTCTCTAAAATCTTTAAAATAGATTTTTCAATTTTTATTCTAAACATTATGTCTCCTTGTTCGTGTTTCTGAACTTATACAATAAAAAAATTTAATCATTAGCTCCTCTGAGAATCCATATAGCAATACAACCTCCCCCGAGGGTTTCTTACTATATGAATCCTCTTTTACTCATTAGTTTTATCTACATAATTCCACCTCCTGTTCAGTTTTCTGAACTATAATACCACGTTTTCAAAATTTTGTCAATACCCAAAATTCGTTTTTCTGAACTTTTTTCAAAAAAGTGTTGCATTTTCCGAACCAATGTGTTAAAATATCCTTGATAATTCGGCTTTTTAATAGGCTTACGGAGGAAATATTATGACAAGCGTTTCCATTAGAATAAAAGAAGGGCTTGATAGAGCAAAAATGTCCCAAGCAGAGCTTGCCGCCGCCACGGGAATCGGGAAATCATCTATCAGCACATATATTGCAGGAGACTATGAGCCAAAGCAGAGAAATCTGCACAAAATTGCTAAGGCCCTCGGGGTCAGCGAACACTGGCTTTTGGGCTACACAGATGACCCTAATGTCGAAACACTAAAATCGGAATGGGATTTTGACAACATATTTCAAATAGAACTGAGACGTTTCCCTCTTCTTGGAGAAATCGCCTGCGGGGAGCCAATTTTCGCAAGCGAGGATCATGAATCCTATATAACAGCCTCCGGCAACATAAGCGCTGATTTTTGTCTTGTTGCAAAAGGCGACAGCATGACAGGCGCAAGAATCCAGGATGGAGATGTTGTATTTATTAAAAAACAGGAGATGGTTGAAAACGGCGAAATCGCCGCAGTTATTATAAACGATGAAGCAACGCTGAAGCGCTGGTATTTTTATCCCGAAAAGCAAAAGCTTGTGCTCAGCTCGGAAAATACTAAATATGAGCCTTTTGTTTTCATTGGCGAGGAGCTAAAGGACATTCGTTGTCTCGGAAAAGCCGTTTGCTTTATGAGCAACCTTTAATAACTCAAGGCAAAATTTGGAGGGATATATGTTTAAAAAAGGTTCTTTAATTTTAGCTGTTATGCTTTTTCTCATGGCTTCCCTGCTTCTTACTTCCTGCTCACTCGGAGATAGCGGAAAAGGGCGATATGATTTTGATGACGGAGATAAAAGCAAGGATCAAAAAATCGTACTAAGCGATCTTGAAGAATACACAATAGTGCGCGGAGACCTCTGCTCTGATAAAGAAAAGCACGCTCTTGTAACATTTAGAGACACCGTAAACAAAAACTTAGGTCTTAAGCTCAGTGCTCTGACAGACTGGATAGGCGAAGGACAGCCGGAGCATGAAAAAGAGATACTTATCGGAGAAACAAACCGTAAAGAATCCATTTCAGCAATGAAAGGGCTGGGCTATAACGATTTTGTGATTAAAAAAATCGGGACAAAGCTCGTTATTGCCGGAGGAAGTGGCACTGCAACAATTGCCGCAGTGGATTATTTCATAGAGAATTATATCAATATATTCGATGCAACACTCTCATATCCAAAGGATGGATATTCATATAAGCAAACATATATGATATCCTCCATAACTATCGATGGAAAACCCATAGAGGAATATGATCTTTATACCGCCGATCCTGAGATAGATCTTGTTCCGATCCAATCTGCACTTTCGGATATGGTTGCCGGAGCATATCTTGAAATCGAAACAGAGCTTAACAGTAAAAAGAATTATATAATATTCTCTCGAACGAATCTCATTTCAAACGAATTTAAAATTTTTCTTGAGGATGACGGAAATCTTTATATCTGCGCAAGTGCCGCAAGCTTTGATTCTGCCATAGAGTATTTCAAAGGTCCTTATTTTTCCGATCTTTCTGCAAAAAAAGGTTCTTCTGAGCTTGACATTACATGGCATGACAATTTAACCAAAAAAACAAAAGATTTTAAAATGTATTCAAAGGAAGCACTTTTAAGCACACTCTTGGATGTATATGAGGATAGGAACAGTATAATCATTGGCGAAAATTTGGGAGCAACTCAGCTCACCCCCGCATATACTCTTGAAAACTTCCATAAAGCAACCGGAGAATATCCTGCCATCATAGGCATTGACCTTGGTTGCTATGGGCTCCGGATATCCGAGCTGACCTTGACCGAATGGAGCGAAGCAATATGCTCTCTCAGCGATTATGCCTCAAGAGGAGGTATAATCACTGCCACCTCCTGCTTTGAAAATCCAACCGGCAACTGGCCTCACGGCGGCAAATGCTATGGGACACTTGGTGGTGAGGAAGCTTGGGAGGAGCTTCTGACAGAAGGCTCGGAGCTTAACAAAAAATTCAAAGAAGAGCTTTCTATAAATGCCGCCTTTCTTTCCGCTCTCCGAGATAACGGCGTAAATATCCTTTGGCGTCCTCTTCAGGATACGAACACAGATATATATTGGTTCAGCGCAATAAGCGAAAACGGGAAAGTAAGCGGTGAATATATTAAACGCCTTTGGATATATATTTTTGACTACTTTAACTCAATAGGCCTTGATAATCTCATATGGGTATATAGTCCCTCGGTTACAAATGGCGAGGAAAACACCCTCGATCCCCTCTATGCATATCCGGGTGACGAATATGTTGATATTGTGGGATGCGACGTTATAAGCAACGGAGAAAATGAAATAAACGGCAAGGGACAATCATATACAAAGCTTGTAAACGACACAAAGAAAATCGGAGCTATATGCTCTTTTACCCTGAAAAACGGAGGAGCTATTCACGCCGTCACAAAGGAGGAGCAAAGCAAGCTATATAGCGGAGCTTCCCTTCTAAACCAACTTTATGCTCTGCGTTCCGAGGGCTACAGCTTTTCTTATATTATGACAGGCGGAACAAGCTCGCTCAGCTGGATAGGAAACGGCGAGCAGCTGACAAAGGATGAAATGATTTTAACCCTTTCGGATATCGCAAAAAGATTTGGCATTAATTAAAATCGGAGGATTTATGAAATTCGATCTCAATATGATGAAAAAGGCGGCAAAGGGTGCTGCAAGGATAATTCCGGCCTCGGATGGATTCAGATTTTTCCGTTTTACAGAAAAACAAGAAGAATATTATAAAACAACAAGCTTTCGGGGCAAAACGCCAAGCACAGCAGGCATAAGACTGGAATTTAAAACTGACAGCAAAATCCTAAGAATAAACGCAAATATAAGTCCGTCAACAACTCGCCGTTTTTTCTCGTTTGATGTATATAAAAACGGCTCTATGATAGGTACGCTGACCAACATTCCGGAGAGTGGAATCGAATTTGCAGAAGGATCTGTTATCCCATCTGAAGTAAAGCTTCCGCTTGGAGAATTCAGCGATGATTTTGACCTTGGAGAAGGGGAAAAAGAGGTCAAGGTGTACTTTCCTTGGAGTGTGACCCCTCTTATTAAAAGCATAGAAATAGATGACGGTGCAAGCTTTGAGGCTGTTCATCATAGCCGAAAAATGATATCCTTTGGCGATTCTATAACTCATGGATATGATGCGCTCTATCCCTCTCATTCTTATGCCTCGGTATTGGCAGACGCTCTTGATGCAGAGGCGATTAATAAAGGAATCGGAGGAGAAACCTTCTGCCCTGACCTTGCTGAAATAAAGGATGATTTTGAGCCTAATATAATCACGGTTGCATATGGAACAAACGATTGGAACAATAAAACAGAAGCAGATTTCAAACAAAGCTGCGATAGTTTTTTTGCCGCACTCTCCGGCAACTATCCAAATGCAAAAATATTTGCCATAACTCCAATTTGGCGAAAGGATGAAGATGCCCAAAAACCTTGCGGAAAATTTTCTGATGTTGCGAATTTCATCATGAAAACAGCAGAAAAGTATCCGAATGTCATTGGAATATGCGGATATGATTTCGTTCCCAATAAAACCTGCTATTTTTCGGATTTTTATCTTCACCCAAATGATGAGGGATTTGATTTTTATGCAAAAGCAATCATTCAAAGGATAAAAGAATACCTCTGAGAAAAAAAGTGCTGAGCTAATCTCTCAGCACTTTTTCATTTATCCCATAAATTTACTATGTCAAACAGGAGTTTATGGGGGAGTGTTTTCACAAACAAAAGCACACTGCGAAATTTCTGTGGGGCAATCGGTTATCACAGACGAGAGCTGTGTGCGACAAAACAAACCCTTTTTGAGCCGGTGATTTTTGGCGCAAAAAGGAGGAGTAGGGTGATTCACAGCTCCCTTAGAAAATGCAGAAGTGCATTTTCGCAGGAGCGTTGGTTTGACCAAGGAAAGGAGTCCTTAGAGGGAAAAGTAGTTTCCCTCTAAGTGTCTTTTGCGGCGAGTCTTGACGGTTTGCTTGCAAACGGCGGTGTTTAGCCGCCGAGGCAAACTCGCAGCGAGCTTGCTCGCGCTCCTTTTGGGGCATGCCAATGGAAGTGCCATGCGGCATGAGCAAAAAAAGAAGAAACGATGCTTATCTCATGCGTTTATCCGCTTTTTCTTTGGCGAAACAGGCGCAAAGAAAAAGCTCAGCAAAAAGAAAGCGCCGCAAAGAGACTACCGCCTCTGCGGAGGCGGCAAGCGCACGCGCGCCCCGACTGCGCAAGCTTTTGAAAAAGCTTGACCAAAACTTTAACAGTTTCACTATCACAACTCCCCGATAAATCAAAATTTTTTACATATTAGAAGAGCTGCTTCAATGGTGTGAAGCAGCTCTTTTTTAGTATCCTTTTATTCTTAAAGCTAAATTATCTCATTCATAAATGAAAACGCTTCAACTTTAAGTTGCCGTGTTATTTGATGAGGTCTTATAGCTATCGGGTACGCTCATATCATTGTTATGAACATATGAAGCTGCGGTTTTCAGTGCCGCCATATCATCAGCAGAAACGCCATCAACAGCAAAATCAAAATCTGCCGGGTCAACATCATAAATCTCAGAAAGAATGGTCATTGCCGCAAGAGTTGATGCGCTTATAAGGGGATGATAATTATCCGACTTATAAAGTGAAACGCTTGAATTTGTAAAAGCATAGGTCATTGCCGCGCCAACATGACAAACAGGAATGTTAAGCTCGTCTCCGATATATTCATAAGCGGCACGAAGCTTCATTTCCATATCTGCTGTGTCGGTTCCATATGTGGAAAGGCTCTTATGGTCTGCATCATATCCCCATGTCGCATAGAGATAAGTCTTAGCACCATTCTGCGTTGCCATTTCATAAAGCGCACGAACTCCGCTATAGAAGCTTTCAGCATTTGATATAGGTCTGTGGCTCTGCTCCTGGAGAATAACAATGTCATAGCTGTTGTTTGCAAATGCAGAAGCAACCTTTGCGCCGTATGTATCCGAAGAATCTGCAAATTCAGCAAGAGTATGACCGCCGTTTGTAATAGCTGTTACATTAACACCGTAGCCTGCAGTTTCTGCAAGTACCGGGAAGATTGCAGTAGGCATATCGTTATAATATGTAAAGCTGTTTCCGATGAAGAGAATATTAAATAGTTTTGACCATTCCTGACCCTTAAGATTGCAGTATTTTGTTTTGCTTGCAAGATCGTATAGATGATTTGATATATCGGTCACCACATCAGGATTATAGGTTGCCTGACGGATTTCGGTGACATTGAGCTTATAAAAAGCATTGTTAGAATTGTTTGTCAGTCGGCATCCGTCGGGAAGAATGCATATATAGCTGTCGAGCGATGCGCTCATAGCGGCAAAGCACGAGCCATGTATATAGGTTAGAGAGGTAATTCCTGTAAGATCAATCACACCGTCTGCGGGCTCCGGCGTATCTCCGCACCAAATCTTTGTTAGGTTTTTATATCTGACATTGTTTCCACAGCTTACGGTTCCGGCACCTATATATTTGTTGTAAAGCTTGGATGGGAAGTGGATCTTTTTAACACCAATTGATAAAGTTGATGAAGCCATCTGAAACAAATTATTATGGGCGTTAAAGTTTGTTATAAAGGAAAAATCTGCAAGACCTTCATCAATTTGTTGCATATATCCGGTTGCTTTTGCCTGATATACATTTGTCAGTGCATAGCCCCCGCGCATTGCGTTTTGTCCTATATATGTAAATGTTTCAGAGCAAACATAGGTATCTACATACAGATAGCTCATTGTATACGCAGCAGCACCCGTTATTCCGTAATCATATACAAATGTGGTGATCTTTTTTGATGTTGCTTCCGTCAGCTTAGGATTTGACATCTGGGTTCTTGATGTACCATAATAAAACTGTGATCTGGTGCTTGATCCGCAGTCCGGAATTGATCCCGTGCCGCGCCATATTGCAACATATTTATCGGTTTTATAATCATGGAAGAGAGTTATCTTTATTTTATCGTTAACGGTTGTGCCGCTTGCCATATTGCTCACATCCTTGAATGTAAAGCTATCACCAAAGGCGTTGCCGTTCATGTCTTTTGCACCTGTGCCATACTGGGAGCTTGTCAGCGTAACAACGCCTGTAAGCAGGGTGTTCCAAACAGCTTCATCATCGGTGTTTGAAGAGTTTATTGCGCCATTTACATACATATCAAGGGTAAGCTGATAAAGATTCACAAATTTCTTGTCCTCTTTTTGATAGCCTGCAAATGTAACAATAGGCTCCTCTTCTCCTGTTGCATTATAAACAGAATATGCACAGAAATAAACATCGGTAGAATAGTTATCCTCATATTCGATTATCGAAAGTGCATACTGCGTTACATTATCCTTTGTGCCAAGGATTCTTCCAGCCTGAGCTCCGTTTTTCCAAACCGGAACAACCTGTCCATTAAGATTCACAAGCTTGCCCGTTTTGGCATCAAAGGTTATAACGCCCTCTGCGGCCTCGTAGGCAGCCCTGGGAATAGCAATTGCACCAAATTCCACAAGCTCGTAGCCTGTCGACTCAAAGTAAGTATTTTTATTCCAGTCAAAGGAGAAGATTCCGCGAAGTCCATTGTAGCTCTCAAGACGAATGGAGAAGCCCTCCATTGCAACTGCACCGTCAAACGGAATATCTACTATTTTCTCTCCCTCGTCACCGCAGATCGTGCAGATATATGCTTCGTAGCCACCCTCTGTTGTGCCGGGCTGATAATCATGCTCACGATTAAGAATATAAAGCTCGTTTGTGGAAAGTCCGTTCCACATAACTATATTGGCCGCAACCGCATTTTCGGGTGCAGTGATATAACCGTTTGTAGTAAATTCCTTATATGTATCACCGGGGGCAAGAGAAAGATAGGTCTCATCGCTCAAAAACCATGTTACTCTAATGCCATTTGTAGTGCTGTGGCCGTTTGTTCCTGCAGCTCCAAAGGATGTAGCCCAAAGCTGATCTCCACCGTTGACAGCAAAGGTTACAGAATGTGTGCTGCCAGTGCCGTTTTCCCATACAAATTTGTTAGTAAAGCTCTTTCTTGTTGGCTTCAGCGCTGTCCAAATATTTGTGCCCTCGCAAATGCTTTCGGGAAGCTCCTGCAAATATGATCTATACTGAATATCGCCACTTGCTCTTATAAGTACATTTCCATCAACCGAAGGAATTGTAACCTTTCCATCTGCGTAAACAGAGGAGGTGACATCAACACCGTCTATTGTTACTGTCACTCTGAGATTTTCATAAGAGTCGTTCAAAACAACGTTTGTTTCATAAGCACTTCCCTTTGTAACATAAGAAACAGCATTATCTCTTGAAGCACAGTTGGCGGCAAAGCTTACCGGCTTATAATAATCTGTTCCAAGCATAGCATTCAGCACTGCTACAGACATAAGATCCATGCCCATGTTGCCGGGATGCACATTTTGGTCGGTTATGTAAATGTCATATATTTCGGGCTCGGTGGAAAGTCCGCAGTTTTCAAAATCGATAAGCTTTGCGCCCATTTCTGCTATAACTGCTCTCAGCTCTGCATTAGCCTCCGTAGGCTGACCGGGATTAGCCTTGCCCTCAAGCACAGGATTTCTGCGAGGCAGCAGGTCTGCGCAGTATATCTCCGCATCAGGATAAGCTTGCTGCATCTTGTGAAGCATAATTGCATATGCCTCAAGAACGGTTGTTGGCGTGGCATAGGTATAGCCTTCACCCTCCTCAACTATCAGAGATGCATAATCAATATCCTCTGCATTTCCCCAAGCGGACTTGTTGTGTGTAAAGTCGTTTGTTCCCAGATAGACGAAAATTATATCGGGAAGCACGGGAACTTCATCTGTGTCATTGTGAAGATTTACACAGCGGGTTACATATCCGGCAGAATTGTTAGTGTCATCTCCCTTATTGTTTTTAAGCACCATACTGCCGGACCATGAGTTGTTAACACAAAGCTCCATGCCAAGTGTATCTATAACCTGCTGCCACCATTTAGTGGCTTGCCCAGAGGAATAATAAGATGCATTGGAACCGATGGTGGTATTATAGGAGGTGTTGTTTGAAACACCGGCCATTGTTGAAATGCTGTCACCAATAATCGACACCTTTTTGCCCGCAAATGATGCTATAAGATCTTCAATACCTGCGGTGCTATCGGAAGCCTCTTCGGCTCCAACCGCAAGCATACTGCAGGTCATCGCCAAGATTGTCATAATGGCAAATATTATGGAAATGAGTTTTATTGATTTTCTGTTCATTTTGTTCCACCTTTCTAAATATTACTACTTATATTTTATACATAAATCACTATGTTGTCAATTTCATATCATTCATAAAAATGGGCATATCGTTCATTTTTTCAATACTAAATTTTTTTTTGGTAGTTTTTACATTAACAATAAATTTACAGTTAATTATGTGTTTTTTTTACCGAAGAAACGGCTTTCGTGTTATAATTAAAAAAATAGCAAATACAAAAAGGAATTTTAAGATGAAAAGCACCAATTTTGCAAAACTATATACAAAACAGGGTGAAAATATAGCTGAGTACCCTATCCCACACAATATTTATCCGCGCCCACAGCTTGCCAGAGATTCGTTTATCTGCCTAAACGGAAAGTGGGATTTTGGCTTTGGTGAAAAAGAGATATATGAATGGGAAATTTTAGTCCCTTTTCCGCCCGAATCCCTGCTTTCGGGAATAAATCTGAGAATACCTCGTGAAAACAAGCTTTTTTATAAAAGAAATTTCAAATTACCTGAAGGCTTTTTGTCGGCAAAAGGCAAACTTCTTCTTCATATTGATGCAGCAGACCAAATGGCACAGATCTATGTAGGCGGTAAGCTTGCAGGCGAGCATGAGGATGGCTATGAGCCGATAACAATCGACATAACAAACCTGATAAAAGAAGAAAATGAACTAAAGATAATCACTATGGACCGCCTAAACAATAAAATACTGCCCTATGGAAAGCAGTGTGAAAAGCGGGGCGGTATGTGGTACACTCCCTTTTCGGGTATTTGGCAAACGGTTTGGCTCGAATGTGTGCCCGATGAATATATAACGGATATTTCTATAAATACCGATTTAAATTCCGCATACATCTCGGTCTTTACAAACAAAGGGCAAAGAAGTGGGGTTGCATATTTTGAGGGCGAGGAAATTCCATTTTCGGATGGAAGCGTCACAATGACGCCGAAAGACCCTATTCTCTGGTCGCCGGAAAACCCACATCTTTATAAATTTAAAATAAAAATCGGTGAAGATGAGATATCCTCATATTTTGCCCTCAGAAGCATTGATAAAAAAATTGTCGACGGCATACCACGTCTTTGCCTCAACGGAAAGCCATATTTTTTCCACGGAGTACTCGACCAAGGCTATTTCAGCGATGGCATTTCAACCCCTGCTCACCCGGAGCTTTTTAAGAAGGACATTCTTTCAATGAAAGAGCTGGGCTTCAACACCCTGAGGAAGCATATCAAAACCGAGCCTGATATTTTCTATTATTATTGCGATCTTTACGGAATGGTCGTTTTCCAGGATATGATAAACAATGGTTCATATTCCTTTATAAGAGACACAGCTCTGCCGACAATCGGACTCAAGCGTTTGCCGGACAGTATTATGCACAGAAATAAAAAATCCCGCAGTGCGTTTTTGAAAAGCTCGCAAAGCATAATAAAAAGAGTGAAAAATCACCCTTCGGTTTTATATTTCACCATCTTCAACGAAGGCTGGGGACAATTTGATGGCAATAAAGTTTATAGAAAAATAAAAAAGCTTGCGCCAAATCATATTATCGACACCGCATCGGGATGGTTTATATGCAGAGAAAGTGACGTTATAAGCCCCCATGTTTATTTTAAGCCCTTCAAAATGAAAGCAGGTCGAAAACCCACCGTGCTTTCCGAGTTTGGCGGATATTCTTATTCTGCCGAGGGGCATATTTTCAACAAAGACAAGACGTATGGCTATAAGATCTTCAAAAGTGCAAGCCGGCTTGAAGCTGGAATTTTAGAACTTTATGAAAAGGAAATAATACCTGCTGTCAAAAAAGGACTTTGCGGTGCCATCCTCACTCAGCTTTCGGATGTTGAGGATGAGACAAACGGTCTTGTTACATATGACAGAAGGCTGACTAAGGTTTCAAAAGAAAAAATGCAGGCTGTTGCAAAAAAGCTTTACGAGGCTATAGAATAAATCTGATAATATGCACGTTTTCCCCTTTTAGATTCAATTAAATGTTGACATAACACCGGAAATATGATAAGATTAAATATGGGCATATTCGGCGTGCCGGAAAGGTTGGATTTTGGAATGTTAAAGGTAGAACGCACATCTGTTATGAATTTTGAAAATGCAATAAGAGGAGCAAGAAATCCCATGAACAGTTGGGAAAGGATGGACAGCTCCTATGATTCAGAGGGCAGATTTATTTTTGGAGAAAACGATATCGATCTTGCAAAAAGATTGGCTAAGGCAGGCAGCGACCACAGAAAATTTCTGCGCCAAATCTTTGTTTCGGTTGATATAACTGCACCGCTATATTGGTGGAAGGAATTTGATACATACAAGGTTGGCACCGTTGCAAATTCTTGTTCAACTATGCACAAAATCCACACAAAGCCCTTTAAGCGTGACGATTTCAGCCACGATAGGCTGACAGATGATGCGCTTTTGGTTCTTGATTCGCTTGTTGAATTTCTCGAAAGTGAAAGACAAAAGTTTGTAGAGAATAAGGATGATCGCAGCCATTGGCATAATATGATACAGCTTTTGCCCTCCTCATTTAATCAAATGCGAACCGTTACACTAAACTATGAAAACCTTATCGGAATATATTATGCCCGTAAAAATCACAAGCTTGCCGAGTGGCACACGCTTTGCGATTGGATAATGAGTCTTCCTTATGCCAAGGAGCTAATTGCCGTTAAAGAATGATAGATTTATAATAAAAGACCGACAAACGGAAATGTTTGTCGGTCTTTTGCATAAGCACACCTGTTATAAATTCTGATTTGTCGTGGAGTCATAGGAGAGCACACTGCTCTCGTTTGTGATGACCAATTGTCCCACAGAGTTTTCGCAGTGTGCTCTTGTTTGTGAAAATACAGCTCCCCCATAAACTCCTGTTTCACCGCATAGAAAAAAGGCTGAGCCACCGGCTCAGCCTCTGAAAGCCTATATTATCACTCGCCGTAACGCTCTTTAAGCATATGGCGCATAACCTTAACTGCAAATTCAGCAGTCTCAACTATGAAATTCTTACCATAATGCGCAAGCTCAAGCTCCATATTATAGTTGCCCGAATATCCGATCTCATCAAGAGCATCGAAAACATCATTCCAATCAATAGTTCCCATTTTCGGAATCTTATGCTGGTCGGTAAGGGTATCGTTATCGTTTAGGTGGAGGCAGGTGAGATTTTTCCCCATCATTCTGATGCAGTCTGCAGGTGTTGGCTCTCCAAAGCGCATTGCCTTGTTTGAGTGTCCTGTGTCTGCGCACATCTTAAAGTGGTCGGCAAAATCGTCAATAGCTGCAATTCTGTTATAGTTTATAAGGAATTCGTCCATCTGACCAAAAAAGTCAACACAGCCGTATTTATCCGAATCACCAAAAGTCTCTGTAGCAAGCCTAACACCATATTTTTTTGCCATTGGAATAACATTTGAAAACATTTCATAGCTAAGCTTGTGATAGTCAGCACGAGTAGCCTCGGGGCCCATGCGGTGAGTTGTAACATTGTGCATAACAACATCTTTTGCACCGAGAATACTTGCGATCATGCAGTCGATGCGTGCATTTTTCAAATGAACGGCATTATATTCTTCATCATTATGAAAAGCAACAAGACGTCCGTGAGTTTGACCGATCTCAATTCCTATTTCATCTGCGCGGCGGCGAAGGGAAGTGAAATATTCGCATATCTCATCGTCGCTCTTTGAATATATCTGACCCTCGCAGCGATAATCCCACTTACCGCATGATGTATCAAAATCAATGGCATCTGCTCCGATTTCTTTAGCTATCTCTATAGCCCTCATATCTCCGTATTTGTGCTGAAGAGCACTTATTGCTATGCTAACTTTTCTTTTCATAGTAAGCCTCGTTCAAAAAATATTTAAAGCCCCTAAAAGCTCCGAGCTTTTAGGGGCTTTAGCTAATTATACTGTAATTTTTCTATAAAGTCAATCCTTATTGGCAAATTCATATGTCAGCTTTGTAGAACAAAGCTCCAGGCACCGTTGTAGCGGTGGAGTCTGTAGAGTCTTGCGTCCTGGCCGAAATAAGTTACATCGTCTATTACTTCATTGTTATAATAAGCTGCGTAGAAATAGTCGCTTCCCATTGATATGAGACCCTGGTCAGCCATTGCAGGATGGTGCATACCGCATATTTTACCTGCATAGCCGCTGTTATCATAGTCGATAGCCTCGTGAGCGTTTATATCATGCTTGCGGCATACGCATACAAGATCCGCTACAAAACCAAGCATGGGCTCGTCTGTATCGCCGTCACCGTCAAGGTCATCCTTGTCCTTATACTGTGCAGCTCTTTCACGAGAAATTTCATAAATTTCGCTACCCTCTGGGGTATTCTGACCGAGATAAAGCTCTTCAAGACGGAGCTTTTTCGAGCCGTCAACAACGAAATAATCATAATTTGGATAAGTGTCGTCAAGACCTACATCTCTGCCATAGGCTACAAAATGGTAATCGCCCGTGTCCTTATCATAGCTTATAACCTGAACACAGGTTGAACCGGCATATGAATAGGAAACAAATTTGGGAGAGATATATTCCTCCTCGCTTTCGATTCTTGCACTGTCAAGGGGAGCTGCATTATTATCGACCTCGGCAATATCAACGAATCTGAGTCTGAGGTAATCATCATCATGTCTCTTGGTGGGGTGCTGATAAGCTGAGCCCGCTCCAAAGACGAGATAATTGTTATTATCCTCGATCTCGCTTCCGTCGGGGAGTATAAATCCGCCGCCGGGTACCTTACCAACGGTTATACTGTCAAGCATAGCCTCGCCGCCGCCAAAGGTGTCGGTGGTCTCGTTTTCGGTTCCCTCAAAGAGAGTTATTGCATTGTCCTCTGCAAAATGAGTAGCCTTCATATAATCTGTGGAATAGATATCACCAACTATATCGTCTGCCTTTATGCTGATGATATATTTTTTATTTATCTTCCAAAAGCCGAGACTGCCGTATATCTTTCCATTGTGATAAATGATGTTGCCTATGTGTGCGCTATACTGATTGATATCATCATTTACTGTAAATGTTCCAACCTCAACCCCATCGCTGATTCTGACCTTAACTATTTTACCTGTAAAGGAATAATAGATATGAGTTCCGTCAGTGCACATACCCTGGCAGTGCTGTGCCTTGTCATCTTCAGTGTTATATCTGTTTGGAGTTGTTACAAGTGGGTTAAGAGCTGCCTTTACGACATCAACAGAGGGCGTTGTTTTTTGATCTTCTATGCTAAGCGCAATAGGCTCACCGAGGGTATATGATGTGCCGTCAAGCATAGCCATTGCCTCGGAAATGATCTCGTCTGTTATAGCTGTACCATTTTCACTTCTGATAAAGGGAACATATCCGGTTCCGTCAGAAGCTTCCTTAACGAGAGTAAGAGTTATTCCGCTGTGAGCACCAACAGCCTTCTCATAGAAATCAGCAACATCAGCGCCCTGGAGAAGAACATTCCAAACAGCCTTCTCATCCATTTTCTTGCTAAGGATGTTTGTAACATCATTGTTTATAAACATACCGAGAGCAATATCATAGATATTGAAGAACTTATTTCCATTAGAATCCTCATAGACCTCGTTTACCATGTAGTAATTACCACTATCATCGGTGTATATTGCATAAGCACCGATATAAACATCGATCTTGAAATTGGAATTATAATTAACAACAGAGCCTGCAAAATCAACTCTTGTGCCGGGAATTGTTGTTGAAAGGATCCTTCCGCTTATACCGCCATTTTCATAGACGGGTATCTTTTTGATTGTAGAGGATTCGGTGACATATTCGCCCTTAATACGTTTGATATCAATTTCTCCGCCCCAATATTCATATTCGGTAGCAGGAGTCATGATAACGCCGTATTCAACCAGATCATAACCGTAGCTAAGAAGCTCAGCATTCTTCTTTTCATCAAATGAGAAGAGAGCACGAAGACCGTTATAGTCCTCAAGTCTTATCTGGAAGCCGTTGTCCTCACCGTCAGAGATAAGAACGCCGCTAAGGTCACGAGCACCAAGGCCAAGACCTGTAAGCTTTTCTGCCACTGCAGTTGAGAATACATCTATAGTTGTTGTTTTTGGGAATGTAGTGCTTGTAACTGC
Source organism: Eubacteriales bacterium (assembly GCA_045605745.1). Lineage (GTDB taxonomy): Bacteria > Bacillota > Clostridia > Oscillospirales > CAG-272 > SIG710. Next base: position 1,851 of record JAZUQN010000234.1, on the reverse strand, counting down.
ATTTACATTAAGGCTACCGCTTTCAAAAGTTACCTTTTCAAGGCTCGTACAGCCTCTGAAGCAGTCCTTTCCAACAAGTCCAAAGCAAGCGGGAACAGAAAGCTCTTCAAGAGCGGTACAACCATAGAACATATTTGCACCAAAGCCGAATTCAAATCCTGCCACGCCATCTTGCTTTGAGGGGGTGCCGTGAGTAAGCTCGTCGGGGAGTATAATTTTTGTGATAGAAGAACAGTTATAGAACATATTTGTAATAGTTCTGTCCTGAGATGCCCAGTTGCTAAGGTCTATAACTCCGTCCACAGTGTGCTCTGAGCCGATACTGATGGTTGTAAGAGAGGAACAGTTCTGGAAAAGTCCTGTTCTCGGCCAAGCGCTTGTAAATCTGACTGTATCATAATCAAGTTGAATATCTACACACTTTGTCAGATTTGAGAAAGGAGAATCATTGTTCTGAACATAGATCTGATTAGAGCTAAAGCCGCCGGCATAGACATGGAGAACGGCATCACACCAAACGGTTTTCCAAGCCGCATAGCCGTCAGCAAGCGGAGTTCTAACGGTTTTGGTTGAGCCGTCAGCCTGAAGTATCTTTTCAACGGTCTGATCCTGCTCATCACCCATGGAAAGTGTGCCTTTTCCGGGGGTAGAATCGGGAGGAGTGAGAATAAGGGTTGCTGTATCTTCATCAAAGGTATATTTAAAGGTATCCTTGCCGTTTGCTGTACTAATTACAGTTCCAACCCTACGAAGCATTGGATCATAGCTTTCGGGGAGATAACCGAGAGCAACTGCATTGTTTGCACGAACTGCGGTTGCAAGGTCACAGGTTGGATATGTAACTATAGTGAGCGAGGTCAAATCCTCAGCCCAAGCAGAAAGGAATGATGTGTCGCTGAGCTTAGGAAGATAAACCTTTGCACTAATCGCCGCGCCATCAAAAAGATCTGCCGAAACTGCTTCTACATTAAAGAGGTCTATAACACCTGCCACTGCATCTTTGCCGGAAACAGTTACAGAAGAGAGCTTTGTGTCTCCTGAGAATACCGAAGAAGCACTGAAATCCGTGAGGCTTTCGGGAATTACAATCTCTGTGCAGTTTGTAAGACCTGCAAATGCAAAATCGCAAAGAGCTGTCACCTGAGCCTCCAACACAACCTTTGTTATCTGTGCGCTAAAGGAAGCCCAAGGGATATTTGCAAGGGTTTCAGATGTAATTGTGCTGCCAAAGGCAAGAGCCGTTCCGCTGCCGTCTATAGTAAGCACGTCACCGCTTATCTCCCATGTGAAATCGCCAAAGGAGCCGCCGCAGTTAACGCTTACATTTTCATCAGTGAAGCCAAGCGATACAAGATGAGCCTTCATTTCATCGCTATAAACCACTGCCTTAAGAGACGCAACATCGTCAAAAGCTGTGCTGTCGATTGTTATAGCAGATGGGACTGTACCCTCAAAGGTAATGCTTTCAAGGGCGCTGGTGGCAAAGGCAGAAGCGCCGATAGTGGCAACAGAGGCAGGAATCGTGATTTCGGTAATTCCTGTTCCGTAGAACGCCTTACTTCCGATATAGTTTGTAAAGCTCGGGATGTTTACGCTTTTAAGCGTTGAAAGACCGCTGAAGGCATTGTCAGCGAATTTTCTGGTGTTTGTGTCCGTTTCGGGACGAGTAGTTGTGTCACAAAATACGATCTTTGTGATAAGAGGAGTATTTTTGAAGAGACCCTCTTTTGATCTCGAATCCTCATATCTGACAATAAGCTCAAAATTCGCAACGCCATCAGCATTGTTTGCGGAATCATTTGAATTTGTGATCCTTTCAAGCTTGGGGTTGTCCTGGAAGATGCCGTAGCC
>JAZUQN010000233.1:0-22756 GCA_045605745.1 Eubacteriales bacterium | reverse complement strand
TAGATGTGCAGGAGATATCCTTATATTCGATCTCAGCCTCTGCAAGAGCTGTTTCGCAGTGGTTACACCAATAAACGGGTTTAAGGCCCTTATAGATATAGCCCTTCTTGAACATTTCTCCTAAGACCTTTACCTCGCGAGCCTCAAAAGCTGGATCCATTGTAAGATAAGGCTTTTCCCAATCTCCTGTAACGCCAAGACGCTTGAACTGACCCATCTGAATGTCAACGAAATTCTGTGCAAACTCATGGCAAGCGCTTCTGAATTCGGGAATGGACATCTTCTTACGGTCGATCTTATTCTTCTTTATAATAGCACTCTCAATGGGCATACCGTGGTTGTCCCAACCGGGAGTATAGGGTACGCTGTACCCCATCATATGCTTGGATTTGTTGATAAAGTCCTTCAAAATTTTGTTCATGGCCGTTCCCATGTGGATGTTGCCGTTTGAGAAGGGGGGGCCGTCATGAAGAACATAGAGGGGCTTACCCTTGTTTGCCTCGAGCATTTTGTTGTAAAGATCAATACTTTCCCAATATTTGATAGTGTCGGGCTCTCTCTGGGGGAGATTAGCTCTCATAGAGAAGCTTGTTTGGGGAAGATTGAGTGTGCTTGTGTAGTCCTTTGACATAACTTAAGGTCTCCTTATTATATATGTGGTGTTGATTTCTTTTCTAAAACCTTACGGTTTATATCTTCAATTGAGGTTTTTATTTGAGAAAGACGGGAGGTTTGATGTGTAAATTTAACATCTTCGGATCTATCTATAGAAGCTTTTTCTGCCATGATCTGATCTGAATAGAAAATACTGCTTGTTATATTTTGCTGTTTTTCGTCATCGAGGATCTTGACAGGCTCAAAGTTAAGCTCAAAATCCGATTCTTCATTTTTTTGAGGAATTTTTGGCTTTTCTTCGTTTGCCTTAATTTCAGATTTGCCATCCGCTTTATTGCTTTGCTCTGAATCATTGGCGGAAAAATCTATTTCTTCAATTGGAGGAATGCTACTTTCGGAAATCGGGAGGCTGTCCTCTGAAAAGACGGCCTCAGAGGAAATAGATTTAACAATTGGCATAACATTGAAGTTATCAACTCTGGCGAGCATTGCTTTAAGCTCGGTTTTAATTTTCTCGCTGAACTTATTATAAACAACATCAAGCTCGGCAATAAGCTTTTTCCGATCCCTGATTTCTTTATCAAGGTCAGAGAGGAGCTTTTCGCCCTCTGCCTCGGCATCCTTTATTATTCTGTCAGCTTTTAGGTTTGCTCTTGAAATTATTTCATTTGCAGATTCCTTTGCACCTGTAATAAGATCTCGTGCTTCGCCGAACTTTTTTCTATATCCGTTATAGACCTCTTCAACTTTGCAGAGCTTTTCTGACATTTCGGAAATTTGTTTCTCAAGATTTTCGTTGTCTGCCGTTAGTTCGGCAATATTTTTATTAAGCTCTGTTTTGGCATCTATCAGATCATTGTTTGCAATTTCAAATTCGCGATTGGCATCTTCAAGCTCATCGCAATAGCGCAGAAGCGCATCAATGGCTGCATCAACCTCTTCGGTGTTATAGCCACGCATACTTTTGTTGAATTTTCGGTCAAATGTTTCCGAAACGCTCATTTAATGCGCCTCCTTTATATATATTTTTTTGCAGAAAGGCGTATTCTTCCTTTTTTTGTTTCCTCTGTTATATCTGAGATGACAAACTTTCCGATTCCTCTTATCGAAACTATATCGTTGTTCTTTAGTCTAAGATCTGTTCTTTCGCATATGGAATAATTACATTCCACAAGCCCGGAAAGTATTATTGATTTAGCTTTTTCACGACTTGAAGAGGAGAGGGAAGCAACTACACAATCCACTCTGTCAGAAGCAATCGTGTCGCTTATGTCCTTAGTTTTTCTTTCAAAACAGAAGTCATCCGAAACCGGTAGTTCTTCAATTTTAACCTTGTCAGAGCCTATTCGCTCACAGCTTGTCACAATAAGATCTGCAACTGCAGGTGCAGCAAACAGAACAGCTGATTTTTCATCTAAAACGCAAATGTCACCAAGGGCACTGCGGTCGATTCCAAGATTTAAAATTGCACCCATATAGTCACGGTGGCTCAGATTTCTATATCCGCTGCCACTTATTTTTATCATGCGAATGGCGGCTGAAATTTCACCTTGCAGCATAGGAAAAAGCTCATTAAACTGTGATTTATCTTCGGTGAACGTCTCGAAATATTCCGGCAGAAAAAAGACACAGCATCTCTCAGAATTGTTATATCCGCCAAAGAAAAAAGCTCTTTCTTGTGCACCTATTCTTCTTATATAATCCTTGGCAAAAAACACCTCTGACGGATCAAGAAAAGTGCTGAATGTAACATAACCTCTGTCACTTTCGGCATATAGGTCATCAAGCCTTGCCGAGAGTAACCTTTTACCTGTTTCATCCATAGCTTGTTAGAATGGTTGACAAAATTGTTAGGAGTATATATGTTGCAAAAAACGGAATATCAAGAGGAATGTTTCTTGTTGAATCAAAACGGTTAAACAGAACCCTTGCAGGATAGATTATCGGTTCTGTTATTGCATATAAAAATGTTTCAAATTTGCTTTCATCAAGCGGAAACCAAGAGAGTATTGCTCTGATAAGCATTGCAAGCTGCAAAGCATCAATGAAAATCACGCAAAAACTGCTTACAACATAAGTAACTGCCTCCAAGATTTTCCTCCTAAAAAAGTATAACGACAGCCATCATGAAAAATATGACTGTCTTATCAGCCGAAGAAAGCCCTGCAAAATGCCGGCTTCCTTCAGCTATGACGACACAACAATTTGCACCCCATTATATGCGGCGCAAATTGTTTGAATATTATTAATAATTAATAGCCGAAAAAGTTAACCTGGGGAGCATCAACGGGCTGCTGAGCCTGGGGTGCTTCTGCAGGTGCCTTATCATTGCTGATGGCAACATTCTGAGGAGTGATAACATACGCATTGTTAGCCACCTTCTTGATTTCTCCTCCGATAGAATATGCAACTCCGAAAAGGAAGTCGATAAGTCTTCTTGACGTGTCCTTATCCGCATCTTCAAGATTAAGTACAACGGTGCGCTTGTTAAGCAGGTGCTCAGCAATAGCAGGACCGTCCTTAAATTCTGTGGGTTTAACAACCTTAAGCTCAATTGCGGCACCGTTAAGAGACATTCCACCGCCTATAGGGCTTGTCTGAGGCTGTGGAGGTGTGTAAGCAAAAGCCTGATGCTGAGCCTGGGGCTGTGCTTCAACAGGCTCTTCGGCGGGAACATCATCGTATCCGTCCTCAAAGCCGTCATAATAATCATCGTAGTTGTCTGCATAAGAATCGCTGTTTTGATTGTTTCTCTTGAATTTATCCAACATTCCCATTGTTGAATCCTCCGCTTTATGTTATTTATTATTTTTTGAAAAAGCTTCTGCCAACTCTCACATGGGTAGATCCGCACATGATAGCCTCCTCAAAGCTATCGCTCATTCCCATTGAAAAAATAGGCTCTCTATTATTATGAACGATTTTTCGCCAAATGTCAAGAAAAAGTTTATAAGTTTTATCAAAATATTTAAAATAATCTGTTTTTTCTTCACATTTCGGCGCCATAGTCATGCATCCGCACAAATTTAACGAAGAAAAATTCATAATTTCGCGGCAAAAAGCCTCTGTATCCTCCGGCATGATACCGCCTTTGTTTTCTTCTTTTCCGCAATTTATTTCAACAAGCACATCCATAACTATGCCGTGTTTTTTTGCCTGCTTGTCGATTTCAGCTGCAAGCTTTAAACTATCCACAGAGTGGATCATGCACACCTTATCAATTATATATTTTACTTTATTGGTTTGCAGTGAACCAATAAAATGAATATTGACCTTTTCGTGGTTGATATATTCATAGTGTTCGAGAAGCTGCTGAACACGGTTTTCGCCAATATTCGTTATGCCGGTTTCATTTATTAGATGGATCAGCTCATCACGCTCGCAGTATTTAACTGCAGCAATGAGGGAAACATCTTGCCCATAGGGAGAAAGTTTTTTTGTCTCCTCGATTTTATTTATAATTTCATTTGTATTATTGTCTATATATTCAAATGACATATGTCACTCTCCTATCAATAAAATACCATTCCGTGCTTTAATTCTTTGCCGGATATTATTATTTGATCATAAAGATCAATATAAGAATATTTTATTTGTTGCTCTCGGCCGTCAAGATCTTCATTTTTTAAAACAGGATCTTTGGTTGAAACGATATAATATCCCTCAAGCTCCATAAGAATATGTATTCTCTTAAATTCGACAGTGCTACCATAAAGAGTGTAAACACCTTCATAACCATCAACAAGCCTTACAGATGTAGATGGGACTCGATATCCCTCAGAGCTTGAAACGATAATTTCAACGCTTTGCGAACGCATATATGAAAAGCCTGTTGGCATTGCGCTGCAGGAGAAAACGGCAACTGCACGATTATCCTTATTCTCTGTTAAAATTTTTTCTGCTTTTAAAGTCAGCTTTGTGTCATAGTTATATGGGAAGATCGCCTCATATGTTTTTCCTGTTTCAAGCTTTTTTGACTGTTCAAGCGAAACAGGGAGTGCGATATACCATATATAACTTTCGGCTATTTTACCTATAGGTACACTTACTGAACCGTTTAGATCATTTGGAGATTTTGAAATGAGATCATAAAAAGAAGAAACACTTAAAGAGTCGATGGCAGATTCTGTGAATAATTGTTCATAACCGTCTGTACCAATGAAAAAATATCCGCTGGTATCCGAATAGACCGTTTCTGATCTGCCTGTCAATTTTGCTGTCAGAGTTGCTTTGCGTGCTTCAAGTGAGCTTTCTATAGAAGAAAAATCCTTCTGTTCACCGGTTATAACCTGTCTGCGATTCATTTGAACAAGCATATTATCTGTTGCTCTCATTGCGTGGCTGAATTTTCCTTCTGCCAAGTTTGACAATATCATATAGTAGCTTGTGGAAATTTTTTTATCAACCGTTTCAGTATCGGTGAAAGCAGCACCCACAGGAACCTTGCTTTCTTTTAATATTTCTAATCTTTTTTCTATATCTGATAGCTCTGCACGAACAGAATATCCGGAAGAATCCGAAAATGTTTCCGCAAGAGCCTGCTTTATGCCAACCTTTTCACCGTCTCCTACATTATAATTGACCGATCCGTTATATGAAGAATAGACATAATGCTCATCTCTGAAAATATAGCCTTCCGAATTTATAACCGATTTATTGACTTGTATCTCTGCAGTGACAGTTGAAATGTCGGTTGTGAAGCCATCGAGCAAATGATAAATAATATAAAATATCAGTGCCAGCGCCAAAATGACGGACAAAAAATATATACCGACCTTTTTTAGATATTTTGTATCCATCTGCGCTCCCTCTTTAAAACTATCTTTTATTCATTATATCACCAAATCCATATTTATGAAAGAGATTTGAAGCAATGTTTACAATCTCTTCAAATGTTTTTGTTAGACGTGCATCTTTTTCATTGCAAATCTGAATCCAATTTATATCTTTTTTTGCCATGAACCAGGTCATCTGCCTTTTTGCATAATGTCTTGTGTCAAGCTTTAACCTATCTATAGCATCTTCAAGTGAAAGATTTCCCGAAAGATAGGGCAGAAGCTCTTTATAGCCTATAGCCTGTCCTGCGGTTGTTTCGGGAGTTAAAATTCCCATATCATATAAATCTTTTGCTTCCTTCACAAGGCCTGATTCGATCATAATATCAACTCTTTTGTTTATTCTCGAATATAGAATTTCTCGGTTTCCATATTCAAGACCAATGATGAGAGCATCAAAAAGAGTGGGCTTTTCCTTTGATTCTCTGTCAAGCTGGGTTTTTGTTTTCCCGGTGGTGTGATAAACCTCAAGAGCGCGTATAACCCGGCGAATGTTGTTTTTGTGTATTGAAATTGCGGCTTCGGGATCGACTTCGGAGAGCATATTATGAAGAGCATCTGCTCCTTTTATATCCGCAAGTTTTTCCATTTTTTCTCTGAAATTCTTGTCTTCTGTGGCCCCATCATCACGAATTCCTCGCAAAACACTATCAAGATAAAGACCTGTTCCACCGCAAAGAATTGGCAGCTTTCCTCTGCCGACGATATCTATAATACATTTTGTTGCCATTTCGGTATAATCGGAACAGCTGAATTTTTCGGTTGGCTCGCAGACATCTATCATATGATGTGGGATTCCGCATTTTTCATCATCATTGGGTTTGGCTGTTCCGATGTTCATCTTGCGGTATATCTGCATAGAGTCGCAGGAAATTATTTCGCCGTTAAATTTTTTTGCCATCTCGATGGAAAGGGCAGTTTTGCCGCTTGCCGTTGGACCAACTATTGCGGCAATTTTAATTTTATTTTTATCCGGGTACATAACTCTGCCTCCATTATATAAACATACAATTATTTTACCATATTTGTATCTTAAAATCAATATAATTGACAAAAACTGATGGATAAAATTGATGTTGAACTGTTTTGGCAGAATAAGTGAGATGAATTTTGATTTGTCGGGGAGCCTTGTTTTCACAAGCAAGAGCACACTGCGAAACTTTTATGTACAATCGCTCACCGCACACTGCCTTCGTCTGTGGTTAGAGATTGTATAGTAAAAACTTCGCAGTGTGCTCTTTTTTGTAAAATCAAACGCCCCCATAAACTCCAGTTTAACTTTATTGCATGACAAAAGTGCTAAGCTGTGAAAGCTCAGCACTTTTGTTTATATAAAATTACTTTGTGAGGTTTGCTTCAAGAGTTGCAAGCTCTTCATAAAGCTCTGCAGGGACTCTTTCGCCAACCTGTGCATAAAATTCCTTGATGTTTGCAACATCGTCAAGCCAGGACTGCTTGTCGATTGTAAGAAGCTCCTTGATTGTGTCAACAGTAACACCATCAAGCTCCTCAATGTTGATATCCTCAGCCTTCGGAACAAATCCGATAGGCGTTTCAACAGCATCAACCTTACCTTCGCAACGAGCGAGAATCCACATAAGAACTCTCATATTGTCGCCAAATCCGGGCCAGATGAAGTTGCCGTCAGCATCTGTTCTGAACCAGTTAACGTGGAATATCTTGGGAGCGTTGGGAATCTTCTTGCCCATATCGAGCCAATGACGGAAGTAGTCACCCATGTTGTAGCCAACAAAAGGTCTCATAGCCATAGGATCGCGGCGAACTACACCAACAGCACCTGCTGCGGCTGCAGTTGTCTCGGAAGCCATGATAGAACCAACAAAAGTACCGTGCTGCCAGTTTCTTGACTCGTAAACCAGCGGAGCAGTTTTTGCGCGGCGACCGCCAAAGATGATAGCAGACAGTGGAACACCCTTAAGAGAATTGAACTCACTTGAAATGCAGGGGCAATTTGTTGCCATTGCAGTGAATCGGGAATTGGGGTGTGCACCGGATGTGCCAACCTTATCTGCTTTATCATACTTAGTGTAATCCCACTTTTCGCCTCTCCAGTTAAGAGCATTCTTTGGAGGATTATTGTCAAGACCTTCCCACCAAACAGTGTTGTTGTCAAGATCATGGCAAACATTTGTAAAGATACAATTGCTCTTCGTTGTTGCAAGAGCGTTGGGATTGGACTTTTCATTTGTGCCGGGAGCAACACCAAAGAAGCCATTTTCAGGGTTAACAGCATAAAGTCTTCCATCCTCGCCTACACGTATCCAAGCTATATCGTCACCAACGGTCCAAACCTTATATCCCTTCTTACCGTAGATTGCGGGAGGAATAAGCATTGCAAGGTTTGTTTTGCCGCAAGCGGAGGGAAATGCTGCGGAGATATACTTAACCTCTCCGTCGGGATATTCAACGCCGAGAATAAGCATATGCTCAGCCATCCAGCCTTCTTTTCTGCCGAGGTAGGAAGCAATGCGGAGAGCGAAGCACTTTTTACCGAGAAGAACGTTTCCGCCGTAACCGGAGTTGATAGACCATATAGTGTTATCCTCGGGGAAGTGGCAGATATATCTGTTTTCTTCGTCGATATCCTTCTTTGCGTGGAGGCCTTTGATAAAGTCTGCGCTGTCGCCAAGAGCCTCGATAACATTCTTACCAACTCTTGTCATGATAAGCATATTGAGAACGACATAGATAGAATCTGTCAGCTCAACGCCGATCTTTGCAAAGTCAGAGCCAACAACACCCATAGAATAGGGAATAACATACATTGTTCTGCCCTTCATTGCACCCTTGTAGAGAGGTGTGAGCTTTTCTTTTGCTTCTTCAAGTCCCATCCAGTTGTCTGTGGGGCCTGCATCGTGCTTTTCCTTTGTGCAGATGAAAGTTCTGCCCTCAACACGAGCAACATCGTTTACTGCAGTTCTGTGAAGATAGCAATTTGGAAGAAGCTCCTCATTGAGCTTGATAAGCTCGCCTGTGCTGCAAGCCTCAGCGCGCAGAGCCTCTGCCTGCTCCTCGCTGCCGTCGATCCAAACGATATTGTCGGGCTGAACAAGGGCAGCCATTTCGTCGATCCAACCAAGCACGTGTTTGTTGTTTGTCATGGTAATTCTCCTTTATATTATGAATATTTTTACTGTGTTAAAAACTTAACCCCATTATAGATTATGATATCATAATCTACCCCGAAATTCAACAATTTAACCGAAAAGGTTACATATTGTTAACATTTGGAATTTAAAAACTCGCATATCATTCTTCAAAATTTTTTCGCGTGAGCATAACGGTCAGATTTCCGTTTCTGGTTCTTAGCTGATCAACCATTTGCTTTTGCAGGGATGCGTTTCTCATATTGATGATGTATCTGAGTTCAATTAAGGTGCCGAAATCGGTTGTTTTTATGCTTTGAAGTTCATAACCCTTGCAATATTTATCAAAAATATCGTCAAAAACTCCATAATAATTCATATCCTCCGGAATGGTGATTCTAAGTTGCATGGAGGAGAAATTTTTAGTGCCAAATCCGATTGAATGAATAAGCAGTGAAAGTGAAGAAACAATAATAGTTGATAGTATTGCAATCATAACAAGACCGGTTCCGTTTGCAACGCCAACAGCCATTGTTAGATATATGTATGCAAGATCCTTTGGATCTGCAAAATTGCTCCTGTATCTGATCAGTGCTATTCCGCCACCAACACTCAAAGCTCTTGCAGTGTTATTTCCTATAACAAGCATAAGGATAGAAGATATTGGTGCTAAGAGAAGAATTGTTGCCACCACGGAAGGTCGATATCCGTTTTTTCTGCGGATAAACATATAACTAAGACCTATAATAAGTGAGCAAATTATAGATGAAGCAAAGATTATCAGCAGATTTTTAAGGGTCAGATTCATTGTTTCAACAGAATAAAGGGGTGTGTTCATAAGAAACTCCATTTTATACATTTTTTATTTTTTCTCTTAGTGAGGATGTGAATTCCCGTCCTACCTTTGAATAGGGGCTATAGGATAGATTAAATTCACTCATCATTTGTGCAAACCAAATGGGCGTAGCTCCGTTAAATTTCAGCTCTATAAGTGATTTTCCTTCAGGCAGAAGAGAATTTCCAAAACGACCTGCTTCAAGCCTAAGATCTGTATGTCTTGTTAGAATATCACTGTCAATAGTTAGTCTGAGTGAAGGATCATTTTTTCCAAAATAGGCTTTTCTCATGTAGCTTATATATACTGACGGCTTAACATTGTATGTCCCGATAAAATAAGAAATCTCAGAGAGAACTTGGCGGTTTATGTAGCTTTCGTCTGCCGGTATAATATTTGTTTCAAGAAAATCATAGGCAAGTGAGAGGGGAATTATCGCTCTGCGTTTTGTTCCTATTTTATTCATTTTTCTTTTTATTTCAAAGAAAACATTGCTTTGAAGATCCGGAGTTCCATAGCTTCTAAGGCGCAGTTTTTCTTTAAAAAAGGGGTTGGATATCGAGTGCCTTGTTACATCACGGTTATCGTTATCAAAATAAATGTTGCCGATCTCATAGGGCTTTCCGCAAATATTGTAAGGATCGGTATCAAAATATTCATTTAGCCATTCTTCGATTTTTGGAAGAAGGGCAGTATCAGCGAGCAGCTTTTTTTCTCGCCGTTCAAACGTGTTCTTTGCCATACTTCCTCCTATATAAAATGATTAAAATAGCATAAAAGCCATAATGTTTTCTGAAATAAAATTCGATTTTGTGCAAAAATAAAATCGAGACGGGATCTCAAATAAAAGAAAGGAAAGAATGAAGATGCTTAAATATAAGGTTGTCCCTGCTTTTTCGCTTTTTCTTGGCATTGCATTGCTTTTTTCACTGACAGCCTTTGCTTTAAAATCTCAGAATTGGTACTGCGTGAGAGCAAAGGATAATAAACAGCCGCATTGCGATTCGGATATGCAATATATTGAAAACTACGGCGGATACTATATCGACCATAGTCATGGGGACGATAATCCTGAAAAGGTAGTTTATCTAACATTTGATGCCGGATATGAAAACGGAAATGTCCAAAAAATCCTTGATGTAATGAAAGCCGAAAATGTTAAGGGAACATTTTTTGTTCTCGGAAATCTAATTGAAAAAAACGGTGAGCTTATAAAAAGAATGGATGAAGATGGGCACACCGTTGCTAACCACACATTCACCCATAGGAATATGACAAAGGTGGGTTCATATGAAGAATTTTGCACGGAGCTTAGCAGGCTTGAAGCTGCATACAAGACCCTTATGGGGAAGGATATGCCGAAATACTACCGCCCTCCTGAGGGAACATTTAATGAAACCACAATGAAATATGCATTTGATGCAGGATATAAGACAATATTCTGGAGCTTTGCATATGCAGATTGGGATAATGACAAGCAAATGGATTTGGATAGAGCAAAGACAAAAATAATGGAGAACATTCACAACGGTGCAGTTATTTTGCTTCATCCAACCTCGAGCACAAATGCTGAAATTATCGGTGATGTTATAAAAGAACTTAAAAATATGGGCTATCGCTTTGGAAGCATGGATGAGCTGACGGCATGAAACGCTTATTGATAATTTTAACGATGCTTGTCCTTTTTATAACGAGAGCCGATGCATCTGAATCAAAAATAACCTATCGCAGAGTGGAAAATGACCAGATGGAGATTGCCCTCACATTTGATGATGGGCCGCATCCCTATCACACAGAAAAAATATTGGACATCTTGGAAAAATATAATATAAAAGCAACATTTTTCTTTGTTGGTCAGAATATTGAAAACTATCCCGAGGCTGCAGAAAAGGTGTACGCTGCGGGGCACGAAATAGGAAATCATACCTATACTCATCACCGAGTTCGGGCTATGGAGCATGGAGAGCTGCTTCGAGAGCTAAATAGGTGTGACGATGCCATATACGAGATAGAAGAATATCGAACCCGTCTGTTCCGTCCGCCTGAGGGTGCTTTTGACGGAGAGGTTGAAGACGCAGCAAAAATTATGGATTATTCAATAATTCTCTGGTCAATAGACACACGTGATTGGGAGGGATTGCACCCTGAAAGTATTTACCAAAATGTAATGTCAAATGTCAGAAGCGGCGATATAATTCTCATGCACGATTATATTGGAAGAAACAGCCCCACAAGTGCGGCACTTGAGCTTATAATTCCTGCACTTCTCGAAAAAGGATATAAATTTGTAACCGTGAGCAGCTTAGTGAACTATTAAAAAAGGGGCGACCTTCGGGTCAGCCCCGATTTTTTATTCTTCGTTTTCTGCAATCTGTGGGTCTATCATATATCTTTTTATATTGGGATAAGCAGCATAAGCTGTCATAAATGCTGAGAAGGGGAGAAAATATATTAGCGGCAATATAAGTGGAATAATAACCCCCATTGGAATTAGCGTGATAGCGAGAATGAAATTGATAACTGCCATAAGTATTATTCCAAGAACAGCCATGATATTGCGCTTGATTCCCAGAATAGTAAAGATGAGTGCATTTTTAAGTAATTTAAAGATTGACAGATCAAAGGTGATAAGCATTAAATAAATGTAAAAGCGCATAAAGAAGTAAATTATGGCAAGACCAATGGTACAAAAGAACATCATATCCTCTGCAAAGCTACCCGAAATTCCTGAAAAATAAAAGATATCAAAGCACAGAACGCCGATGATTATAAAATCAAGCAGCCCCATGAAAAAGCCTTGCTTCAAATTTCTTTTTATTGCATAAATGAAATCAGACCACATGAAAACAGGCTCGCTTCTGACCATTGATCTGAGAATATGCGTGCTGCCAACATTCAGCCAGCCCCAAAAAACTGCAAGCGCTAAAAGTATTGCACAAATTATTAAGAAGACGGGTGAGTTATGAACAGGCAGATGTGCGGTCATTCCAAAAATATTTTGCATAAGGGAAACTGCAGGCGAATCGGATATAAGCTGCACACCAAAAAGCGTTGGAGACAGAACTCCGGTTTGTGATGGCGTTGTTGGTCCTTGCAGGTAAACAAAAATTGCTAAAAGTATTGGAATGACCATTAGAATCATAAAAAAATTAAGGGTTAGCAGCTTTGAAAAATTTCGTTTGAAAAGCTTGAAAAAGAATGCAACATTTCTTGGTGCATTATTTTCCTTTTCGATTTCCTCGGGCGTTAGTTCCCTCGGCTCTCTTCGTTTAAATATTCCAAAAATTTTATTTTCTTTTTTTTTGTTTTCGGAGCTCATAACAATCCTTTCTTTTTTATATCGGTGTATAGCTTTGCAAGCCTTGAAAAATGAGATAAATTATATTAAGCAAAATTGAAAATCCGGCCGTGCTTGCCATGCTTTTTAAATAAATGATCGATTCTCTTTCAATAAAAGGGTGCTTGCATCTTTCAAATATTCTTCCAAATTCATATGAAAACAGCTCGCTTCTTGCTATTGAAAAAACCACTGCAATGCAAACCGAAAGCTTGCATACGCAAAAAAGGATAAAAGCCGTTTTGCCGCTTGATATTTGCGGATCTGAAATAAGCAGATCATATAGCAGCTTAAAGCAGAAGCCAAGTCTTGCGCCAAACCAAACTATTGTTATTTTCCCAAGTATTCCTGAAAGCATTGTATAACCCAAAACGGTTGCAAATAATATAACTGCCATATCAGGAAATGCAAAGGCTATGGCTGATCTCATAGCACCTATTGTTCCTGTTCCTTTGAAAAATCCGCAAAAGTGAGAGATCACAAGCGGTATTAATTTTTCCTTGTCGGATACTATAAGCGGCTCTGCAAAAAAGCCTAAGGAAAGAGAAATCAGACAAAGTGCGCAAAGCAACAGTGCTTTTTTTACACTAAGATGATTTGTGAAATTTAGTTTTTTTATTCTTGATGTGAATTGTTCTTTGTAATCTTCTGTCATAGCCCATCCTCATAGTTTTTATATTAAATTCTATGAAGGGCGAGCACAGATTAACACATATTATGATACCATGTTTTTTGAGGAAAATCAACAAAAAACGGAAATTTTCGCTCTAAATACACAATTATTCAGTCAATTAACATATTTAGGCTTCGGGTTCGTTTTCACCTTCGCCTGATTCCAATTTTTTAAATTCAGTTTTCTTTGGCGGTTTAACTGCCGACAGTGGATTCTGCGCCATGGCATCTTCCATACTTTTATTTGAAACGTGGGTGTAAATCTGGGTGGTGTTCAGTTGTTCGTGGCCAAGAATATCTTTCAGAGTTCTTACATCCACATTACCTGTTTGATACATAAGCGTTGCGGCGGTGTGCCTAAGCTTATGAACAGAATAACCTCGATTTGAAAGACCTGCAAGGTCAAGATATTTTTTAACCATCCATTGTATGGTTTTTACGCTTATCGGATCGTTTCTGCCTCTACCACTGAGAAATAGAATTTTTGTGCTCACATTTCTGTATTTTTGATCTCTTCGTTCGGTTAAATAGTCGCCGAGGGCCATTTTGCAGGCATCGTTCAGATAAATTATGCGTTCTTTGCTTCCTTTTCCTGTAACTCTCAGAGATCTGAGTTCTGAATCGATATCACTTATTTTTATTTCGGCAAGCTCGGAAAGTCGCATTCCGCAGTTCAGAAAAAGGGTTATTATGCAATAATCCCGTGTTCGGTTTTGAGACATTTCATCATTTTTGACAGCCGCGAGAAGCTCAAGACTTTCATCAAGGCTCATCACTTTTGGCAGAGTTCTCTTCTTTCTTGGTGTTTCTATATCTGACGCCGGGTTTTCGCTGAATCTGTGGAGCTTATTGACATAGTATTTATAGAGGGCCTTTATTGCAGAAAGCTTTCTGGCCCTCGATGTTGCGTTGTTTTCTCTCTCATCACTTGTGTATTTCAAAAAGTTGTATATTTCGTTGTGCGTCACGCTTTTTATCATTTCAACATCAACAATTAAAAGGTCTGCATCAAGAAACTCCTTTGAACTCAGGCTGATACCGCTTCGAGAGGAGATTATGTATCGGAAAAATGTGCGCAGATCTGTCATATATTCGCTAACCGTTTTTTGCGAGCATCCCTGGGTTATCAATTTGTATGTTGCAAAATCTTTTAGAGCAGGGGAGAATTCTTCAAGATCTATCGTATAAGGCATATACATCTCCTTTCAAAAGGCTACATTATAATATACCACAAAATTCGATATAAAAGTGTATAAAGTGTAAATTTTATCATGACACTTGTCAATTTTGTTTTTGTATATTATAATAGTCATGTTGAAAAGGAGAATTTTTTATGAGGATGAACTTTAAGGAATTTTGGAAATATTATTCTTATAGCATAGTGCGCATTTTTATTGATCAGCTTGTTATTGCTATTTTGGGATTGGCTATGGCGCTGGGCACATCTGCTTCGGTAAATTCGGTTGGAGAAGAAAAAGCAAGGCTTTATACTGTTATAACAAGCGTTTTTGCTATCCTGTTTTTCCTTTTTATGGTTGCTGAGCTTTGCTTTAGGCAGGGAGCTGCAGATAAGGAAAAGACCGATCTCGGTAGATTTGAAAAAAACAACTTAACTGGCTTATATATGGGGCTGATTGCGAATATTCCCAATTTTATTTTGACAATGGGTTATACTGTTTTTTACTTTATTGAAGCCACAAAGGGATCGGTTTCGGGCTTTTTCGGACTTGCGGTAAAGCTGATATTCGGTGAATATTTAGGATTGTTTTCAATCAAAATGAATGATGCACTGCTAAGCAGTTTTCCGCCAATATATTTTCTTGCTATACTAACCATTCTGTTTGCTTCAACCTTGGGGTACTATCTTGGCATCAGTGGATTGATCATTATTAAGCCTACCAAAAAGGATCTTGAATAAGGTGGAAACGAAGCTTGTGGATGATTAAAAAAGCTGGACCGAAGCATTCAAACTTTGCTATCTCAACTCTCCTAAAAATAAAAATTTACTTATATAACAATAGAAGCTGTTTTTGGTTAGAAAACAGCTTCTTTATTTTTAAGTTTTATTTGTATCCGTGGGTTCTGATGTAATTCAGTACAGCGGTAAAGCCTGTGTCATTAAGATTTATGCCGTTTCCACCGTTGTCATATTTGGGATTGAGAGCACCATTTTCATCCTTTAGCACCGTGCAGGTGTCAAGATATCTGACACCGGTGCTTTCCGCAATCTCTTTAATCCATATGTTGCCGTTGTCAATAAGACTGTTATTAAGCTTTTTAAGCTCTGAGGAAACAGGAAAGATAGATTGAAGAATTATTTTCGTTTGCGGAGACACGGTTTTTATTGCATTAACGAGTGAAGAGTATTGTTCTTTGAAGCTTTTTTCGTCAAGAAATGTAATGCCCTCAACTCCGAGAGTTATAACAAGATATTCAGGGACCGCAAGTGCTGCTGCATCAGCTATCAGCATCTCTTCTTTTGTTTTGGGGTAGACTATTTTCTTAGTCAAAATCTCGCTTAGTGACAATGTTGCGGTGGTTGTGGTCCACACCTGATTTGTGTTTTTTCCGTCTTTTAGCATTTTGTACGCTTTAAGACCGTATGTAGTGGAATCTCCGAGGAAAATCATTGAATCAATATAACCCTCGCCCATATCTTCTGTTTCTTCAAGAACTGTTTTAGGGGGGGCTGGAGCAGGATGAGGTTCTTTTGTATTTTCTTCGGTTATCGCCTCTGTTTCTGTGACAGCCTCGGTGTCGAAGGACAAGGCTTCTGTGTCACTATCGGATTCGCTGTCGGTTTCCGGCGGTACATCCGCTGTGTCAATTCCTGTATCTACGTCAGAATTTTCAAGTGAAGTGCCTTCGGGCTCGCCGAAAATAAATGTTTCCGCATCGCTGTCTTTTGAAGGTAGGGAATAATCCTTTGTAAAAAGGCTGATAGTGGCGATTGCAACGATAAACACAAGTGCCAGCGCCGCTATTATACAAATGATTTTTGTAAAAAAGGTGTTGTCAAAGCTTTCGTAATTCTTCATGTTATTATTTCCGTTTAATCCTTTTTGAATATGCTTTCATATTTCTTTTCTTTTTTCGTGATACCCTTTAGCATAAAAATTAATGTAAAAATGAGTCCGTGCAAAATGCCGATTATCACAAGTGCAACAAGTATGGTCTTTCCGGGGAGATTATAGTTGAAAAAACGAAAGAGAATACCAAGAGAGGCTAAGGTTGCAAATAGGTGGATAAGATATTTAAACAACGGGTGTAAACCCGACATTGCAAATAAATAGCTGACTGCGGTAATAACCATGCAAACAGCAAAAAGAGCAAAGGCCATAGAGGGGAAGATGCCTTTTTCTCTTGCAAATCCTGCAATTCCGATGCATAGATAGATGAAAAGCATCAGGGCAGTGAAGGCACAACAGCTTGTTTTTATTATTCTAAAAAAGACATTGTTTTTCATAATGAACGCTCCGTTATAATTACATACACAGTAATAATAACACAAATCCAGAGAATTTTCAACAAAAAAATAAATGTTTTCAATTTGTTCATCACTTAATCAGGCGTTTCTTCGTAAATATAAACCGTCTTTGCTTTATATTCTCCTGTTGTCTTATCGTAATAAACCTCGCTTCTGTTCTTATAGAGAAACTGTGTTAGGGCATATACATCAATCCAAATTTGATTATAGCCATCCTTTTGCTCTTTATCGAATATCAGCTCAAGTCCAAAATGAAGATGCGGAATGTCGATGTTGTTTGTGTTTTCTTTCACACTGTATCCTGTCATACCCAGATATCCTATCACCTCTCCGGCGTTTACTATCTTTCCTTCATAAATATCCGCATAGGGATGGTCTTTTTTTAAATGTGCGTAATAATAATACCTCAGACCGTCAAAGCTTCGGATACCAATTCTCCAGCCTCCGTATCTGTTCCAGCCGCATGCCTCAACAATTCCGCTTTCAACGGCAACTATAGGCGTGCCCACACTTCCAATAAGATCATGGCCGAGATGGGAGCGTTTATATCCATATGAGCGAGAAGCTCCAAAATCATCATAATCGTTATAATAATATCCTGCCGCAATAGGAGAAAAGGCTCTAAGACCATATTCTTCAGTTTGAGATGCTTCCCCATCTACCAGCTTTGTATATTTTCCAACAAGACCGCCAAGAATTGCGCTATATGCTTCAAGGTAATAGTCATATAATTTTTTATTGCTCAGCTTGTTTATTTTTGAAAATGTTTCTGCGGTTATATCTGAAATGGCACCTTTTTTATATTTTCCAAATTCCCCATAGTTTTTTGCTGCTATGTATGCAAGTGCCTGGGGCATACTTATGTGATTTTCTGCTCCATATGTAGATATATCAAGTGCTAAGGCTTCATCAAGGGCAACCTTGGAAACAGAAAAATCTACCCATTTTATATGGTCTGTGCCGGCAGGAATCGCATCTTTGATGAACGCTTGCTTTAAAGCTCCGCCGGCGTATATTGCTATGCTGACGAGGATAATTGCGGATAGAATAACTATGTTTTTTTTCATTTGTGTAGTTGCCCCCTTGATAAAAATATACGGAAATTATGAATATTCGGAAAAAATATTCATTTTTGGATTGACTTTTAAAGTAAAATGTAATACAATATTATATGTAGTGCTTTTTGAAAGGACAGATTTATTCATGGCAGTTAAAATTAGTAGAAGAGAAGCCCGCGAACACCTGCTTGGGCTTATATACGAAACAGAATTTCATATGGAGGATGATAAAAATACGGTTTTTGCATCCGCCTGTGAGGAGAGAGAAATTCCAAAGGATAGTTTTGTTAAAAATATGTATTTTGGAATTTGTGAAAAGCTTGAGGAGGTTGATGCTCTTATAGCTAAGCATTCGGTTGGCTGGAAAACAGAACGCATGAGCCGTGTTTCAAGAGCCATACTTCGCTTAGCTGTGTATGAGCTTGCTTTTTGTGGGGATATACCTTCTCGAGTTACGATTAATGAGGCTATAGAGCTGACAAAAAAATTTGATGATGACAAAGCCCGTGCTTTTATAAACGGTATTCTTAATGCTGTTAAGGATAGCGTTGGTGAAAAACAATGAATGTTAAAAGGCCTTGCTTTGTTGGTGTTGACACCAGCAATTATACCACCTCGGCAGCTATTGCGGATATTGATGGAAACATTGTTGCAAATATAAAGCAGCTGCTTTTTGTTGAGGACGGTGAGAGAGGGCTTAGACAGAGTGACGCAGTTTTTTCCCATGTCAAAAATCTGCCGCAAATAATGACTGAGCTTGGCAAACGGCTTGCGGAGTTTGATCCGTTGGCGGTTGGATACAGTGCAACTCCGAGAGACGAGGTGGGGTCATATATGCCTTGTTTCCTGGTTGGTAAAACTGTGGCTCATTCATTTGCCGCCGCAAACGGTTTGCCTATTTACGGTTTTTCCCATCAAAACGGACATATAATGGCGGCTCTGTATTCTTCCGGGGCAATGCATCTTCTTGAGTCTCCTTGCTTTGCGGCGTTTCATATTTCGGGCGGCACAACGGAGATTTTGCTTGTTGAGAATAATAATTCCGGAATGAATGTTAAGCTGATCGGGGGCACAAGCGATCTTAATGGCGGTCAAGCGATAGACAGAATAGGCGTTAAAATGGGGCTTCGTTTTCCTTGCGGAAGGGAAATGGAGACACTTGCTCTACAAAACACAAAAAAGATTCCAAGCCTTAAATTGTCTGTCAAGGGCCTTGAATGCAATATTTCGGGCATTGAAAATCGAGCCGGTGAAATTTATGCGCAAAGCGGAGACAAAGCTTTGACAAGCGCTGTGGTTTTCGATTTTATTGGCAGAACCTTGCAGGCTCTAAGTGAAAATTTGACTAATAAATATGGGGATATCCCAGTGATCTATGCCGGTGGAGTTATGAGCAATTCTATTATCAAGAATATGCTTGCGTTAAGAAAAAATACATTCTTTGCTTTGCCCGAGTTTTCTTCAGACAATGCGGCAGGCACTGCATTGCTTTGCAGAAAAAAATTTTTTTCCGAAAACGGAGTAAATAATGGATCCATATAGAAAAGTGATAGTTTCGGTGTCACAGTTAAATGAGCTGTCAAAGGCTATACTTGAAGGAAATGAGTTGCTTTCCGATATTTTTATTAAGGGTGAAATTTCAAATTATAAAAAGTATAGCTCAGGGCATTTATATTTTTCGCTTAAAGACGAAAATGCGGCAATTGCTGGTGTGATGTGGCGGTCATATGCAGCCAGCCTTCCATTTGATCCAAAGGACGGTTTAAAGGTGATAGCTCACGGCAGGGTGTCTCTTTATGAGGCCACAGGGCGATATCAGATTATAGTTGACAATCTTCAGCCCGATGGAATAGGGTCTCTTTATTATGCCTATGAACAGCTTAAAAGGAAGCTTGATGAAGAGGGACTTTTTGATGCCAAATATAAAAAGCCTCTGCCGAAATATCCGGAAAGAATCGGCATTATAACCTCGCCAACAGGTGCAGCGATAAGGGATATGATCAGAATTTTAGGCAGAAGATTTCCTCTTTCTGAGCTTGTGCTCTATCCCTCTCTTGTTCAGGGGAGTGGAGCAGCAGCCCAGCTTTGCAGTGGCATTGAATATTTTAATAACACTGAAAGCGTTGATACGATTATAATAGGGCGCGGCGGAGGTTCTATTGAGGATCTTTGGGAATTTAATAGCGAAGCTCTTGCAAGAACGATTTTTGCATCTAAGATTCCGGTTATCTCTGCTGTGGGACATGAAAGTGATTTTACGATCTGCGATTTTGTGGCAGATGTCCGTGCTTCAACACCGTCGGCGGCGGCAGAGCTTTGCGTGCCGGAATCTGCAGAGATTTTCAGCGTACTTGAAAATGTAAAAAAGAGGATGGGACTTTTAACCCTTGCTAATATAGCGGAGCTGAAAAAACAGCTGGCACTCTTATCATCCTCGCCATATTTAAAATCACCGCAGAATTTTATTGATACAAAACGGCTTGCTACCATTCAGCTCGTTGACCGCCTTGAAAACGCCATGTCGAGGGTATTTGATAAAAAAACGGCGGAGTACAAAGAAAAGGTAGCTTCGCTTTCTGCGCTTAGTCCTTTGGCGGTATTATCTCGCGGCTATGGTGTTAGCTATGATGAAAAGGGATTTATTATTAAGTCGGTAAAAAATATTAAAGCCGGAGATATTATTAAAAGTCAAGTTGCAGACGGCTTGATATATTCAACCGTTAATGAAACCCAGATGAAAAAAGAGGTTAACAATGGCAAATAAAAAGGAAAATTTCGAGACATCAATGTCTCGTCTTGAAGAGATAGTCAGAGCTCTTGAAAACGGCAGTGCTGATCTTGATTCGTCTCTTTCTCTCTATGAAGAAGGCGTTGGACTTGTTCGCAAATGCGGAAATATGCTTGACAATGCCGAAAAAAAGATTAGGATTCTTCAAAAAGAAGATGACGGAAGCATGACTGAAAAGGATTTTGAGGGAAAAGATGAATGATTTTTTTAATATGCTGACTTGTGATATGAAGTCAGCTTCAAGCGCAACGGAACAATATATTCTCGGAACATTTGGTGATTTTGACGGCGATATCGATCTTGTTTCGGAAGCAATGAAATATAGCTTGTATGCAGGAGGAAAGCGGATAAGACCCTATCTTGTTATTTCCTTTTGCAAGCTTTTTGACGGAGATGTTGCTGCTGCATTGCCATTTGCCGCAGCGGTTGAAATGATACACACTTTTTCTCTTATTCATGATGATCTGCCTTGTATGGATGATGATGATCTTAGACGAGGTAAGCCAACAAATCACAAGGTTTATGGCGAGGCAACCGCACTACTTGCGGGAGACGCACTTGCCCTCAAAGCCTTTGGCGTTGCGGCAAATAATAAAAGTGTTTCGCCTGAAATTGCCCTGAAGGCCATCAGGGCTTTGTCGCTTGCTTCTTCTGAGAGAGGAATGGTTGGCGGTCAGATAATGGATATGCATGGCGAGGAGCATCCTCTTAATGTTCAGCAACTTACAAAGCTTCAACGTCTAAAAACTGGAGCGCTTATTTGCGTTTCAGCACAGCTTGGAGCGCTTGCGGCAGGTGTTTCTGAGGATGATGATAAAATGAAGGATGCTCTTAATTATGCCTCCGGCATTGGACTTGCATTTCAGATAACCGATGACATTCTTGATGTTGTGGGCGATGAAAAGCTACTAGGTAAACCCATAGGAAGTGATGCTCAAAATTCAAAGAGTACATTTCTTTCTCATATGAGCATTGATGAGGCTAAGGAAATGGCGGCGTCCCTTACTCATAAGGCAAAGAGTGCCATTGAAAAATACGAGGGCTCGGAAAATCTTTTGACACTTGCAGATTATTTGCTACAGAGAAAAATATGATGAGAGCAGATGTTTATATTTCCGAATTTGGCTATGCCAAGAGCCGGCAGAATGCTAAGAACCTTATAGAAAAGGGGGCAATATCTGTTGATGGCAGAGCTTTGAAAAAGCCTTCGGAGCAAATTGATGAAGCTGTAGACCATGTGATAGATGTTGTCAAAGAAAAATATGTTTCAAGGGGGGCTCTCAAGCTTGAAGGGGCTCTGGAAAATTTTTCTGTTGATGTGGGTAATGCGGTGTGTATAGATATCGGTGCTTCAACCGGTGGTTTTACCGATTGTCTGCTTTCACACGGAGCCCAAAAGGTTTTTGCAGTTGACTCGGGACACGGTCAGCTTGATGCCCACCTTGCATCCGATAAAAGAGTTGTAAATATTGAGGGGTATAATGCCAGAGCGTTAAAGAAAGAGGATTTTCCTTGCCTTTTTGAAGTGGCGGTTATGGATGTTTCCTTCATTTCCCAAACTTATATTCTCGGACCGCTTGCATCAATATTGACTGACAAAGGCATCCTTATTTCGCTTATTAAGCCTCAGTTTGAGGCAGGCAGAGCGGCTGTTGGAAAAAATGGCATTGTCAAGAATAAAGAGAATAGAGCGGCGGCCATTATGCGTGTGGTTTCATGTGGAAGAGATGTTGGACTCTTCTGCCGTGCACTTATGCGATCGCCGATTGAGGGCGGAGATGGCAATATCGAATATCTTGCGTATTTTACAAAAAACAAATCCGACTTTGTGATAGACGATATCGCAATAAAGAATATCGTGAAAACCGATGAAAGGAGGTCTTGACAGGTGAAAAAGATCGCACTGGTCACAAATTTTAATATCAGAGAAAAATCCGATGCGGCAGCAAGAGTTGCCGATTTTATATCGGGTTATAGCTGTGAAATATATGTAAGCGAGCTTATGCGTGAGAAGATTGAGAG
>JAZUQN010000232.1:0-10516 GCA_045605745.1 Eubacteriales bacterium | reverse complement strand
AGAAAACGGTTTATGAAATTGCTGATGATGGGGCGATAAAGGGGGGATACGACTATTGCGTGCGTTATAAGAAATATCTTGATAATTGAAAAACCGAGCGCCAACCGGTGGAAACATCAATAGCTATGGCAGAAAAGGCAGGCTTTAAGCCCTATACTCTCGGCCAGGCTCTTTCCGCAGGCGATAAGCTTTATTATAACAACCGTGGCAAAAGTCTGTTCCTGTTTACCATAGGCAAAGAAAATATCGAAAAGGGCATCAGAATCTCTGCTGCGCACATTGATTCACCCCGTCTCGATTTCAAGCCCTGCCCTGTTTATGAAGATAGCGGGATGGCATTCTTTAAAACTCACTATTATGGCGGAATAAAGAAATATCAGTGGGTAACTATACCTCTTGCAATTCACGGTGTTGTGACCCTCAAAGACGGCACAAGCATTAATGTCACTATCGGCGAGGATGAGGGCGATCCGCTGTTCTATATCAATGATATTCTTCCCCACCTTGGTCAAAATCAGGCAAAGAAGACACTTGGCGAGGCAATCGAGGGCGAGCAGCTCAATCTTCTTGCCGCAACAAGTCCCTTCAGCCGTGAAGAAGAGGGCGAGCAGGTAAAGCTGAATGTTCTTGCTATTCTCAATGAAAAATACGGTATAACAGAAGCCGATTTTATGTCCGCAGAGCTCAGTGCAGTTCCGGCTGACAAGGCAAGAGATATCGGTCTTGATCGTGCAGCAATTGGTTCATACGGTCACGATGACAGAGTTTGTGCATACCCTGCCCTTACATCTGTAATCGATAATGCAGACAGTGAGCATACGCTTATGTGCGTTCTTGCAGATAAAGAAGAGATCGGAAGCGAGGGTGCAAGCGGTATGCAGTGCTCCATCTTCACCGATCTTATAGATGAAATTTCAAAGGCTCTCGGCGGCGATCCCGCAGTTGTAAGGGCAAATTCAAAATGCCTTTCTGCCGATGTTGCCGCAGCTTATGACCCCAATTTCAAGGATGCCTTTGAAAAGAGAAACACACCCGAGCTTTCATGCGGCGTAGTTCTCATTAAATATACGGGTTCACGAGGCAAAGGCGGCACAAATGATGCAAGTGCTGAATATATCGGCTGGCTGCGCTCAGTTATGGAAAAGGACAATGTTGTTTGGCAGACAGGTGAGCTTGGCAGAATAGACCTTGGCGGCGGCGGAACCGTTGCAAAATTTATTGCAAACCTCAATATCGATACAGTTGACCTTGGCGTTCCGGTCATCTCAATGCACGCACCTTATGAGCTCATCTCCAAAGCCGATCTTTATGAGGCTTACAGAGCATTCTCTGCATTCTGCAAATACTGATGTTTGAAAAATTAAAAGCAGCAGAACAGAAATATATCGGCATAGAGGATAGTCTTGGCGATCCCGGTGTTATGAGCGACCCAAAGAGATATGGCGAGCTTATGAAGGAATATAAATATCTTGCCCCTATAATCGGCCGATACAGAGATTATAAAGAAACAAGCGAAACAATTGAAGATCTTAAAATACTTGCGGAAACCGATACAGATCCGGAGCTGAAAAAGCTGGCAGAAGACGAGCTCGGCGAATATATTGAGCTTCGAGACAAGGTTCTTGAAGAACTAAAAATTCTTCTGCTTCCAAAGGATCCAAATGATGATAAAAATGTCATTGTTGAGATAAGGGCTTGCGCCGGGGGAGAGGAGGCTGCGCTTTTTGCGGCAGACCTTTACAGAATGTACGGTATGTATGCAGATAAAAACGGTATAAAGATTTCACCAATGTCCTCAAATCCAACAGAGATCGGCGGCTACCGCGAGATCACATTCATGATGGAGGGCGAAGGCGTTTATGCAAAAATGAAGTTTGAAAGCGGTGTACATCGAGTTCAAAGAGTGCCAAACACTGAAACCCAAGGGCGTATTCACACATCAACAGTCTCGGTGGCGGTTCTCCCCGAGGCTGAGGATGTGGAAATTGAGATAAACCCGTCAGAGCTTAAATTTGAAACCTGTAAATCAAGCGGTGCAGGCGGTCAGCATATCAACAAAACAGAGTCAGCTGTGCGAATAACACACCTGCCAAGTGGCATAATCGTTGAATGTCAAGAGGAGAGAAGCCAGTTTAAAAACAGAGATAAAGCCCTGAAAATGCTCCGTGCAAAGCTTTTTGACATAAAACAAAGAGAACAGGATGACAAGATAGCATCAGAACGTCGAGAACAGGTTGGAACAGGCGACAGAAGCGAAAAAATAAGAACCTATAATTTTCCTCAAAGCCGAATTACCGACCACCGCATAAAGCTAACAACACACGCACTTGAAAGCTTTCTCAATGGCGATATAGGTGAAATGATCGATGCGCTAAGAGCAGCCGATGCGGCAGGAAGACTAAAGGGCAATGATTCGCACTTATAACTCAAAGCCCATATCACAAACGAATCCATTTGAAGAATAAAATTGAAAGGAAGTCCTTTCTTTGACTACCGAATTTGTTAAAATAACCGATCTTAGCGATAAAAACTCAATAAAAAATATAGAAAAAGCGGCTGAAATCATAAAAGGCGGCGGTCTTGTTGTTATGCCAACCGAAACCGTTTACGGTCTGGGCGGAAACGGCCTTGACCCAAAGGCGGCAGAAAAGATATATGCCGCTAAGGAAAGGCCTGCAGACAATCCGCTGATAATTCACATATCAGACCCCGAGGAAGCTGAAAAATACTGTTTCACTTCCCCAATCTATTATGACCTTGCAAAAGCATTTATGCCCGGTCCACTTACGGTTATAATGCAAAAAAAGGACATCGTCCCTCTCTCCGTAACAGCCGGACTTTCAACGGTTGCCGTTCGTTGTCCGGATCATGCAGTTGCAAATGCGCTTATAAAAGCCACAGGTGTTCCGATTGCGGCACCTTCTGCAAATCTTTCCGGCAAGCCTTCTCCCACAAGTGCAGACTATGTGAGGGAGGATATGGACGGAAGAGTTGATATGATAATAGACGGCGGAGAATGTGATATTGGCCTTGAGTCTACAATCGTTATGATAAAAGGTGATTCCCTGCTCCTCCTTCGTCCCGGTGCGGTTACATACGATGCACTCACAATGGTGTGTGACAAGGTTGAAATTGCAAGCTCTGTAACCGATATGCTAAAGGAAAACGAAAAGCCGCTTTCTCCGGGCATGAAATATAAGCATTATGCACCTTCAACGCCACTTATACTCCTTTCCGGTGAGGATAAAGATGTAACTGATTTTCTGAGTACAGAAATAAAGGATAAAAAATGTGCTGTTTTGTGCTATGATGATGAAATACCATATCTTGAGGGTGCTGCTCTTCTTCCGGTTGGCGCTCGCAATGATCTGAAAAAGCAGGCGCACAATCTATTTACCCTCCTTCGTGACGCAGACAAAAAGGGCTGTGATATAATATATGCCCATCTTCCTCCAAAAAATGGGCTTGGGCTTGCGCTTTATAACAGAATGATACGTGCGGCTGCACACACAATTAAAAAGGTTTAAGAAAGGTATGGTCCACCAAATGGCAAAGAAAAAGAAATCAGCCACAGCTGAAACCGAAATCGTATACTCCGAGCCTGTGCTCCAGCCCATAACAGAAACCATCGAAAAAAACTATATGCCCTATGTTATGAGCGTCATAATTTCGAGAGCTATCCCAGAAATTGACGGCCTGAAGCCTTCTCACAGAAAGCTTCTTTACACAATGTACACAATGGGTCTGCTTAGCGGAAACAGGACAAAGAGTGCAAACATAGTTGGACAAACAATGAAGCTTAATCCCCATGGCGATGCGGCAATATATGAAACACTTGTGCGCCTTACAAGGGATAATGCAACGCTTTTGCATCCGTTTGTTGATTCAAAGGGTAACTTTGGCAAGCAATATAGCTCTGATATGCAGTATGCTGCCTCCCGATATACAGAGTGTAAGCTGGAAAAATTCTGCGAAGAGCTTTTCCGAGGCATCGATAAGAATGCGGTTGATATGGTGGATAACTATGACGGCACGCTAAAGGAGCCTTCACTGCTTCCAACAACATTTCCAAATGTTCTTGTAACGCCAAACACCGGCATAGCAGTAGGTATGGCATCAAATGTATGTTCCTTTAACCTTGCCGAAGTATGCGATGGTACAATTGCACTTCTGAAAAACCCTAAAACCACAACAGATAAAATAATGCAGCTTATCAAAGCTCCGGATTTTTCCGGAGGCGGAGAAATACTCTATGATGAAGCCCAAATGCGCCAGATATATGAAACAGGCAGTGGCTCTGTTCGCATACGCTCGGTATATAGTTATGATAAAAAAGAAAACTGCATTGATGTTTTGCAGATTCCCTATTCAACATCAATAGAGCAGATAATGAAGCGTATTGGCGACATGATAAAAGAGGGCAAGCTGAAAGAGGTTACCGATTTCAGAGATGAGATCGACCTTGAAGGCTTTAAGCTGACTCTTGATCTTCGCCGCGGAGTTGATCCGGACAAGCTGATGAAAAAGCTGTTTAAATCAACCCCCCTTGAAGATAGCTTTAAATGCAATTTTAATATTCTTATAAACTCTGTTCCTCGCCAAATGGGAATTATTGAAATACTTACTGAATGGATAGCCTTCAGAATCGGATGCGTTAGAAGAGAGCTGACATTTGACCTTGAGAAAAAGCAGGCAAAGCTTCACCTTCTTCTTGGACTCGGAAAAATTCTTCTCGATATCGACAAGGCTATAAGAATAATCAGACAAACAGAAAAAGAAGAAGATGTTATTCCAAATCTTGAAGAGGGCTTCTCTATCGATAAGATTCAGGCAGAATATATAGCCGATATCAAGCTTCGCAACCTGAACCGCGAGTATATACTGAATAGGATCAGAGAAATCGAGGGATTGCAAAAGGAAATTGCAGAGCTTGAGGAGCTGCTGGGAGACGAGATCAAGATCAAAAATTACATTGTTAAGCAGCTTCAAGAAATCAAAAAGAAATATGGTAAGCCACGCCTTTCAAGCATTATTTATGCAGGTGACGAGCCGGAATTTGAGGAAGAAGAATCGATCGAAAACTATAATGTTCGCCTTGTTCTCTCAAAAGAAGGTTATTTTAAAAAGATCACCTTCCAATCCCTCAAAGGAAATGATGAACAAAAATTCAAAGAGGGCGACGAAATGTGGCAGAGCTTTGATACAGAAAATGTCAGTGATCTTGTGTTCTTCACAAATCAGTGCCAAGTCTATAGATCCAAGGCTGCTGATTTTGAATGTACAAAGGCATCGGCACTTGGAGACTTTTTGCCCGCTAAGTTTGAAATGGATACGGGTGAGCGTCCGATATTCATGAGAATACAAAACAGCTACCCCGAAAATGAAAACTTCATCTTTATTTTTGAAAACGGAAAAGGTGTGCGAGTACCTGCTTCATCATACCAGACAAAGGGTAACAGACGAAAGCTGATAGGCGCTTATTCCGACGCAGCCCCCATCGTCAGCGTGTTCTATGAAACTGAGCCCATAGATATTCTTATGACTTCATCGGATAAGAAAGCAATTGTGATAAAATCCTCGCTTATACCGATAAAAACAACAAGAAGTGCAGCAGGTGTAAGCCTGTTCACCCTAAAAAAAGGACATAAAATAACAAGTGCCCTTGTTGGTTTTGAAGGTGATTTCGATTCAAAGGGCTATAAAAAGCTAAAAATACCTGCATCCGGAGTTGCAATTCAAAAATAAGGATGAAGGATACATGTAAAAAAGGAGCTGATTCAAAAGAATCAGCTCCCTTCTTTATTATAAGTGTTGTTGGTTTTTATTGTGAAATAGGTGTTTTGCCGTGATATCGTCTTAAAAGCGTTTGTGAAATGCATCACCCCAGCAAATAAATTTTTTCATTTATCTGCTATTTCTATAATATTATCGGCAAAACTATTGACATTTTTACAAAATAGTGGTATAATCAAATTGTCTCATATGATACATTTTTGGAGGCGGATATGGATAAAAAAATACTTCAGTTGCTTCAGAAAAATCCACTCTTTTATGGAGCTAACGAAAAACTGTTGTCAGATATCCTTGAAAACGGGTCAACAATTGCCGATTTTGCTGATAACGGACCGATTCCATCACACATAGAAAATCAGAAACAGCTTGTTTTTATTATCGAAGGCAAGGCACAGGTGCTCTCCTCTGATACAAAGCGAAAGGTTCTCCTCCGAACCCTTCAAAAAGGCGATGCCTTTGGTGTTGCTGAGCTTTTTGGAAACGGTGATACGAATATAAGCCGAGTCACTGCAAAAAATAAATGCAAGGTTTTGCTTATCCCCGAGAAAAAAATGGGGCAGATTCTTGAGCAGGATAAAACCGTTATGTATAATTATTTGAATTTTCTCTGCTGCCGTATTCGTTTTTTAAACAAACGTATAGGCTGTTTCACAGCAGGCAGTGCAGAAAGAAGACTGGCGTTTTATCTTGACTCATTATCAAACGGCGATAACCAAACCATTCCCGAAAGGGTTACGCCCGAGGTTTCAATGGATGGTCTTGCACATATGCTTGACATAGGCAGAGCATCTCTTTACAGAGCCATAGATTCTCTGACAAGGGACGGCTTTATAGAAAAAGACGGCAGGCACTTCATCCTGAAAAACAAAGAACAAATGCTTAAAAGCTATAATAAATAAAGGAGAAATATCATGAAAAAACTAATAGCACTTATCCTCTCAATTCTTATGCTTGCTACCCTCATTTCCTGCACAGGTGGCCAAGGCAACACAAATGAAACAGACACAAAGGCAGAATCAACAGCAGAAAGCACACAAAATCTCACCGACGATACATCGTCAGAAAAAGATCAGGTCTCTATCGACAGCACACTGCCATTTAATATCACCGTAATTTCCGGCACAACAGGTATGGGCTTTGCAAAAATGATGAGCGATACCAAAAGTGGCTTATCAACCTTCCCTTATAATTTTGAAATAGTTAGCGGCGCAGATGTTGTTGCTCCGGCAATTATCAATAAATCTGCGGATATTGCAGCTGTTCCAACAAATCTTGCAGCCGTGCTTTATGCGAAAACAAAGGGCGAGATACAGATACTTGCCGCAAACACACTTGGCGTGCTATATCTCATCGAAAACGGCGAAACAGTAAACAGCATGAATGACCTTGAGGGCAAGACAGTTTACTGCTGCCAACAGGGCGCAAATCCCGAATATATCACAAGATAT
The DNA here is from genome assembly GCA_045605745.1 of Eubacteriales bacterium. Taxonomy (GTDB): domain Bacteria; phylum Bacillota; class Clostridia; order Oscillospirales; family CAG-272; genus SIG710. The sequence continues at coordinate 3,275 of JAZUQN010000232.1, read as the reverse complement.
CTAATTGAAAAAAGCGGTCTAACAAATGTCACCTTGGATTTCACATATAATACCCCCGATGAGCTTGCAACAGCCATTGCAACAGGCATGGTTGATTTGGCAATTCTCCCCGAGCCTAAGGTTACTGCAACTCTAACTCAAAATGATGCGCTTCGCCGTGCAATCAACTTTTCAGATGTATGGACAGAAGTGAGCAACGGACTTCCTCTTATTCAGGGCTGCATTATTGCAAGAAAGAGCTTTGTTGAGGAACATCCCAATGAAGTAGCCGCATTCCTTGAAGAATATAAGTCCTCCATTGAATTTGTCAACAACAATTCAGAAGAAGCGGCAGCTATGATCGCAGAGGCAGGAATAATTCCCAAAGCACCGCTTGCGCTGAAGGCAATTCCGAATTGCAATATTGCGTTTATCTCAGGCGGCGAGCTTGTTGAGCCTATGACAGGTTTCTTCACAGTGCTCCACTCTGCAAACCCTGCATCTGTTGGCGGCGCTGTTCCATCCGAAGATATATTCTTTAAAACCAACTAATGCTTAAAAAGCTTCTTAAAGAAACATTAAAAACCATTGCCGTTGCCGCATTTTGGATACTCATTTGGTATCTTGCGGCAATGGAAGTGGGCAAAGAGCTGCTTTTGCCGAATCCCTTATCGGTTATAAAAAGACTCGGTGAAATAGCGTCAACAAAAAGCTTTTATATCACCACAGCAGCTTCTCTTTGGCGAGTTATGTCAGGAATAGTGATAGCCACGATCATTGGCGTTGCATTAGCAATCGTCACCCATCTATCAAAGCTTGCAGATATATTGACAAGGCCCCTGATAACAGTTATAAAGGCCACACCGGTTGCATCTTTTATCATTTTGGCACTTGTTTGGATCAAGCGAGATCAACTTCCCATATTTATATCTCTTCTTATGGTTTTGCCAGTTGTGTGGACAAACATAAAAACAGGTCTTGGCCAGATTGATATAAAGCTGCTTGAAATGGCAAAGGTATATAAAGTCAGCATCCCTCAAAGGCTTGCTAAAATATATGTCCCTTCAATTCTTCCCTATTTCACTTCTGCCGCAAAGACCTCTCTGGGATTGGCGTGGAAAGCAGGAATTGCAGCCGAGGTGCTCTCGGTTCCTGCAAGATCAATTGGAAAAGAGCTTTTTAACGCAAAAACTTATTTTGAAACAACAGATCTCTTTGCTTGGACCGTCGTTGTCATAGTTCTTAGCCTTGTCATTGAGATATTCTTTGAGGCTTTCATATCAAAGCTAACGAAAAACAGGGGGGATGTCAATGTTAAAAATTAAGGATCTCTCTTTTTCATATGGCAATGAAAAGGTTATAAGCGAATTTACTCTTTCGCTTCCGAGCCGAGGCGTTTATTCAATAATGGGGCCATCAGGATGTGGAAAGAGCACGCTGTTTTCGCTTATAAGCGGACTAAAAACTCCGCAAAGCGGAAGCATTGAGCTTGCCTCTAAAAGCATTGCATTTGCTTTTCAAGAGCCAAGACTTCTGCCGTGGTTAACAGCGGCAGACAATGTAAACCTTGTCCTTGGCGGCAAAAAAAGCACTCTGAAAACGGCAATCAAAGCACTGGATGAAGTTGGCTTGCTTGATGGAATCAAAAAATATCCGGACGAGCTTTCGGGAGGAATGCAAAAAAGAGTTTCTCTTGCCAGAGCTTTTGTTACAAACAGTGACTTTTTGCTTCTCGACGAACCTTTTACAGGCCTTGACGATGAAACAAAGAAGAATATAATTACCAAAATAAAGGCTATTGGAGAAGAATCTCTTGTACTGCTTATAACTCATGACACAGCGGAAGCTAAAGCTTGTTCAGATATGGTATTTAGTTTTAGCGAACTTAATAAAAAAGAAAATTGAATCAATAATGAAATGCACCCCAAAAGTGTCTGACTTTTGGGGTGCACTTCATTATGTGAGCCTTCAGATTTTTATTATGAAAAGAGCTTCTTATATGTGTTTATACAGTCGTGTATCGGATCGTATGTTCCCTTTGCGTGTGCTGTAACAAATATATATTCTTTGTTAGTGTCATTAACCCTTGCATAGCTTGCAAGGCAATGCATACCCTCATTTGTAAAGCCGGTTTTGCCGCCTAAAACGGTTGCTGTGCCCGATTCATCTCCCGCCATTCTGCTAAACATTGTGCTTGTCAGCAGTATTCCCTCAGGGTGCTGAATGGTGGGGGCAGTTGTATACTGATAAGTGGAAAGTATCTTTCGGCACTCATCGATCTGTAAAGCATACTCCAGTATCAAAGCCATCTCATGGGGAGTGCTGTAATGATCGTCATCGTGCAGACCACTTGGATTTGCAAAATGGGTGTTTGAAAGGCCCATTTGAAGAACCTTTCTGTTCATCATTTCAACAAAGGCTTCAATCGAGCCTGCGGTATAAATGGCAAGCGCGTCGGTTGCATCGCCGCCTGAGGGCAATATTGCACCGTAAAGCAGATCTCTTATTGTTATTTCCTCACCAACCGAAAATCCGGCAACAGAAGCACCTGCAATAAATAAAGGATCGGTTATTTCTGCCGTCATCGTAAATGTGTCATCAAAGTTTTTGCAGTTCTCATAAGCCACGATCAGCGTCATAATTTTAGTCATAGATGCCGGAAAAATAACAGTATCCGGATTTTTTTGGGCAACAATGGTGTTACTTTTAAGATCAATAAGTATTCCGTAATCCGATGATATCGCAGAACCAAGCTCAATTGTATCGTTATTTGCCGTGGCAAAGGATACCATAGGTTTATTCGGTGAAGCAATGTCAATATTCAGCTTGCTGTCATGAGAGGTTTCAATTTCATTTTGAATGTCATCCTTTTGACCATCATTAAGTGATGCCGCTGCCCTCGAACGGCTGTTCATAACAGTGCAAAATATTCCAACGCTTATCATAAGCAAAAGAAGTGCGGCGAACAGTGGAATCCAGTTCATCTGCGGTCTTTGCAAATATGATGGTGGACGGTGAGCCGAATTTCTCTGAGACTGACGATTACCCGCATTTCTTTGTGCTGAGTTCTGCCTATTTTGAGAAGCTCCGGCCACCGTGTGGGGAGCTCTGTAACCGCCCGTTTTTTTATTATCCGCATTATATGTGTTCCTGTTTTGATTGCTGTATGTACGATGGCTATCACTATTCGGCGGATAGCAATTTTTAGTATCCCTATTATTATTCATTATAATCACCTGCTTTTTTGCTGAATATAGAAAGCTTTTTATTTATGCTCAAAGTATCATCTAATATAG
>JAZUQN010000231.1:0-2405 GCA_045605745.1 Eubacteriales bacterium | reverse complement strand
CCTTGCAGTTCTCGACTACCAGTGGAACGAGGTTCTTATCCCTTATTGGAAAAAGACCGCGGAATTCGCTAAGTCCCACGGCGTGACAAAAATCGCGTTTGAAATGCACCCCGGATTCTGCGTTTATAATCCCGAAACTCTCCTTAAGCTCCGTGCGGCTGTTGGCGATGTTATCGGTGCAAACTTTGATCCGTCTCACCTTATCTGGCAGGGAATGGATCCCGTTGCCGCTATCCGTGAGCTTGCGGGCGCAATCTACCATGTTCACGCAAAGGATACAAAGATCGATAAATACAATACCGCAAAGAACGGTGTTCTCGATACAAAGCACTATGGCGATGAGCTTCATCGTGCTTGGGTATTCCGCACCGTTGGGTATGGAAACAACGAAACATATTGGAGAGATCTTGTCAGCAATCTCCGCCTCTGCGGTTATGACAGAGTTCTTTCAATTGAGCATGAGGACAGCGTAATGTCTATTGACGAGGGGCTCCGCAAGGCAGTTTCATTCCTTAAGGATATAGTAATTTATGAAGAAAAGCCCACAACAATGAGCTGGGCATAATAAGCATAGCTATGGGGCGCTTTTGCGCCCCATAATTGCAGTTTTGGAGTTATAATGGATAAGGATTTATTAAAAGAAAAATTTATTGAGATTTACAAATCTAAGATAACCAGAGAGGGCTCTGAAAAGCTCCTTGATTATCTTCTCTCGCCCTCCTGCGATTTTTTTGATGCGCCTGCAAGCACTCGTTATCACGGTTCATATCCGGGTGGGCTTCTCGAGCATTCGTTGAATGTTTATGAGTGTCTCTGCGACTATATGGCAAGGTCGCGGGTAAAAGAGCTTTACGGAATGAATTATTCTGAAGAAAGCCTTGCAATTGCGGCGCTTCTTCATGATATCTGCAAGACGAATTTTTATAAGCTTGGCACGAGAAATGTTAAAGAGGGCGGTGTTTGGAAGAGTGTTCCGTCTTATTCCATTGAGGACAAGCTTCCATATGGACACGGCGAAAAATCTGTCTATATTATTTCGGGATATATGCGTCTTACTCGTGACGAGGCTTTTGCAATTCGCTATCATATGGGCTTTGCAGGTGCCGTCCCTGAGGAAAGAGGAAGTGTTGGCAGCGCCTTCGAGATGTTTCCACTTGCTTTCGCTCTTTCCACAGCCGATATGGAGGCTACATATTTTATTGAGGGTAAGGAACAATAAAAAAGAAAGCTAATAAAATACCGTAATTTAAAATGTTTTGAAAGGATCGAATAATGTATCTTATATCACCGAATAAAAAACAATATAAGGCAAATCTGCATTGCCACAGTACGCACTCGGATGGGAAAAAGACCCCTGAGCAGCTTAAAGAAATGTATAAAAGAAACGGATATTCTGTTCTTTGTATTTCCGACCACGAATATCCCAAAAAGCATACTGATCTTGCAGATGATGATTTTATTTTGATCACAGGATATGAAAGCTATATCAGACCTGAACACAAATATGACGCCTATAACAGCGAGATTCATATCAACTTTTTCTCAAAGGATCCCGACAACACCGCAATGGTTTGCTATGATGAGAGATATATAAAATATGCTCCAAGAGAGATTTTTGAAAAATTTGACCGTGTGGGCGAGGAGAATGCAAGAGTTTATTCTACGGAATATATTAACTATATGCTTCGGGTTGCAAAGGAAAACGGAATGATTGCGACATACAATCATCCTTTTTGGTCGATGGAGGATGAGGCTACCATCCTTGCTTATGACGGATTTTGCAGCATGGAGATGTGCAACTATTCAAGCTATACCGGCAATCAAGCGGAATATAATGCCGGTCTTTATGATAAGCTCCTATGTGCGGGAAAGCGTATTGCCTGCCACAGTGCTGACGATAACCACAACGGAAGGGAAGAGGGTGCGCCGGGGTGTGATTCCTTTGGGGGATTTGCCATGATAATGCCCGAGAGCTTTGAATATGGGGCTATTGTTGATGCAATTGAAAAGGGAGAAATGTATTCTTCGATGGGTCCCACCTTTACAGAGGTTTCTGTAGAGGGAAACAGAGTTCATATCGAGTGTTCACCTGTTAAGCACATTGCCGCATTCACCGGAAGTAAAACGCCAAAGCGTGCATTCGCTCCTATAGGTGGATTTATCACAAGTGCAGACTTTGAGCTGGATGACAGAGCAAAATTTTTGAGAGTTTCGATAACCGATAGTGAGGGCAAGCACGCTGACACGAGAGGATTTATGAGAGACGAGCTTGAATTTTAAAATTTAAGATGAACGGGGCTGAGTTTTAAAAGGTTCAGCTCCGTTTGATATTAAGATAAAAATTTTGATTTGTCGGGTACATATAATAGCACACTGCGAAATTTTCGCATAACAATCGCTTATCA
>JAZUQN010000230.1:0-15476 GCA_045605745.1 Eubacteriales bacterium | reverse complement strand
AACTCCCCCACAAACTCCTGTTTGTTATCAAAGCACTATTTCATCAAGAACGCCAAGGTCCCAGCATAGTCTGGTACATACATACTTATCACGCACATCCTTTGCGGCAAGGAAAACCGTTTTTGCTTCTTCATCCTTTTGTCCGATATCTGATGGATATTTGGGAAGCCCCAGCACATTGAAAAGATTATCAAGCTCCGCAAATGACGGAAGTTCTTCACCTATTATCCGCAAAATCTCATCCCATTTTTGAGTTATGATCTCAAGCCTTGCAGCGTGCTTTTGGGGGCTGTATTTCTGCTCAGTTTCTTCAATTTTTATCATCATATCGGCTCCGCCGCCAATGTATTTGCGAAGAATTTTATGCCATGCACCAAGATCAAATTTTTTTACAAAATCAAGAGCCTTCTGGCGATTGGGAGTGATATTTCTAATCTGTTCATAAACCTTCATTGCCTGATATGTGCCAACAGCACACTGTATTCCATGAAGATCCACCGGCGCTCCAAATGCCAATCCACGCATATCCCAAATATGTGAAAAATAATGCTCTGTACCCGAAGCCGGCTTTGTAACCCCTGCATACATCATGGCTTCTCCGCTTAAAACAAGACCTCTGAACACTGCCTCAACAGCTTTTTCTTCTCTTTTTACAAGCCCCTCAGCATTGTCGGTACACTCCCGAAGTGCCTGCCTTATCATAAAAGCGACGCTCTCGCAATAATAATCACCTAAAATAATATTCGCCAGTCGCCATTCAAGGACGCTTATGTATTTTGCAATCATATCACCGATTCCGGAAAGCAACATTCTCATAGGAGCGGCCGCCATAATTTGAGTGTCTCCTATAATAACCGATGCACTGCAAGTTGCAAGAGAAAGCTTAAAATTATCCCGAATAACAGATGCAGAATTTGAAGCAAAGCCATCCATTGAAGGGGCTGTTGCCACGATTATATACCGAGTGCCACGAATGGTGCTGACCACCTTTGCTATATCTCCAAGAACGCCTGTGCCAACAACCACCATTATATCACAGGAATTGTCAAAATGCATCACAACAGAACCTACAGCCTCCTCATTTGGCTCTATAGTCTCCTGCTTCATCACATAAAGAGAATACTTGATATCATTATCAGCAAGAATTTGGCAAACCCTATCACCGGCAGCCTCATATGTATTTTTATCGGCAAGAACAAAAACCTTTTTCGCTCCATATCGCCCCAATACCCGGGGTAACTCAGAAACAACTCCACTCCCAACTATAACATCATCAACAGTTGAAACATGATCCTTTCCGCATATACAGCCGTGCTCCTTAATAAGTATTTCCTTGAACACTTTTTAGACCCCCTTAAAATTAATTATATGAAAATGTACTTCCTTCCCCTGCACCGATCTTGGTGATAATAACCTTGCGGTCATCCGTCAAGGTAACAATATCAAAGGTCTGCTCTGTTACAGTTCCGGCTATCATTTCGCAATCAAGCTCATCCGCCGGCTTTTCAAAGCAATCGTTGTTAATAAGGAACAGCGCCATTGCGTTATCCGGATATGCCTTTCCATTTTCATATGGCTCGTTTATGTGCTCTGTGCCATCCTCATCGTTATACCACATATAGATCCGTTCTCTGTGCCAGTGACCAGCCATAGTGAAAATCATTTTGTCGAAATCACTTTTGCTAAAATCATACTCCTTTTCAGTCCCGCCAATGATGATCTGAGAGTTTTCATTACATTCTCCAATGTTAACTCCAACCTTCCCCTTTGCTCTGAAAGCTTGGAGTATCTTATAAAGCCCGTGACTGCCGCCGCCCTTTCCCGGCACTTGCGTTGCAAACATATGACCAACCACAGCAATATCATAGCCCTTTGGAGTTGACATAAGGGTTTCTGCAAGCCACTCATATTGGAGAGGAAATATTGCAGTCCACAGCCTTTTGAAAACATAATATGCAACAAGACCGCAATCGCCTGTATCCATAACGATATATCGAATTTTGCTCTCGTCATCATCAAAATGATAGTGCATCTTTGCCCAAATATAGGCCTGCCTTTTTATTTCCTCTGGTGTGTAATAGATATCTCCACCGCAAATTCCAACCTCAGGATAGGTCAGCTTATCAAGCTTTGAAATAAGCTTTTGATCAAACTTAACCATATGCTCGATATGCTTCACAGAAAAATCATAGATATAGTCCTGGGGCACAAGATAGTTAAATGCTCCTCCGCCATTCACGCCCTCAACCTCAGGGTCTTCCTCTCTTCTTGAAGCACCAAGCCACCTAGTGATATTAGTATCATGATTTCCAACCGCAAAAAGTCCATCCGTTCCGAAAACATCATAATAATATTCTTCAAGAGAAGCCTTCAGCAGATTTTTGACCTCCTCAAAGGTTTCACCGCTTCTTATTGGATCACCAAGGTTAAGAACCCTTTTAATTCCGGTTTTCTCCCTAATGTATTTTATAAGAGCCGTTGTTTTTCTTGCATTTCTAACACCATCTGACTGAAAATGCCAATCGGTGAAAACTATAAAGGATCTTCCTCTCGGTATCTCCTTTATCCTCTCATCAATATGTTCCTTCCAATAGTCGTCAATATCAATATTAACCCGTGACGGAACACCGTCTGCTGTATAAATATTTTCATTTTCCATATTTGTTATGCCTCCATCTCTCAAGTGAAACATTATGCAAAAATTATGCATTCAAAACAAGCGCATTGATCTTTTGTGCAAAGCTCAATATTACTTTGCCTATATTTTACCATATATACATCTGTTTTTCAATGCGTTTTTTCACTTAATTATGTTGATTTTATAAAAATTTTCACAGAAGTGGATAATATCCGCATAAAAGATGTTAAAAGCTGCCATTTCTTTGCCACTACAAATCAATTTCTTTTAAGACAAGTACAAAGGATCCACTTTATTCTGTTAACTTATGGTAAAAAATTGTCGCAAATGACAAAATGAAGATGCAAAATTTTCAATTCTGTTGACAAATTCTCCATATTTTTATTTATATTGATAAAAAAGCTTTAAAGCCCTTGACAAAGTTGCATATTCGGTGTATAATATTCATATAATTACAAACTCGTTGCATAATTATTCACGGAGGCTTATTATTATGAATAAGGAAAATATTAAAAAAGTTGTTCTTGCATATTCAGGTGGTCTTGATACATCCATCATCATCCCGTGGCTCAAAGAAAACTACAATAACTGCGAGGTTATTGCTGTTTCGGGAAATGTCGGACAGGCAGATGAGCTTGAGGGCCTTGAAGAAAAGGCTATCAAAACAGGTGCATCAAAGCTCTATGTTCTTGATCTCACAGATGAATATGTTGACGATTATATTATCCCAACAATGAAGGCAGGTGCAGTTTATGAGGAATATCTACTTGGCACAAGCCATGCTCGTCCCTGCATTGCAAAGGGTCTTGTTGAAATTGCGCTGAAGGAAGGCGCAGACGCTATCTGCCACGGCTGCACAGGAAAGGGCAATGACCAGGTTCGTTTTGAGCTTGCTATCAAGCACTTTGCTTCGAATATGCCAATTATCGCTCCTTGGCGTGAATGGGATATCAAGTCCCGTGAAGAAGAGATCGACTACGCAGAGGCTCATAACATACCTCTCAAGATAAACCGCGAAACTAACTATTCAAAGGATAAGAACCTTTGGCATCTTTCCCACGAGGGACTTGATCTTGAAGACACCGGAAATGAGCCGCAATATGAAAAGCCCGGCTTCCTTGAAATGGGTGTTTCCCCCATTATGGCACCAGACACTCCCACATATATCACTCTCAATTTTGAGCAGGGTGTTCCCGTTGCACTCAATGATGAAAAGATGAGCGCAAAGAACATCATTCTTAAGCTCAACGAAATAGGCGGTGCAAACGGCATCGGTCTTCTTGACATTGTTGAAAACCGTCTCGTTGGTATGAAATGCCGCGGAGTTTATGAAACTCCAGGCGGAGCTATTCTCTATAAAGCACACAGCGTTCTTGAGTCCATCTGCCTTGACAAGATGACCTCACACGAAAAGCAGAAGCTCTCCATAACCTTTGCAGAGCTTGTTTACAACGGTCAGTGGTTCACACCTCTCAGAGAAGCTCTTTCGGCTTTTGTTGATAAGACACAGGAGAGAGTTACAGGTAAGGTTCGCCTGAAGCTCTATAAGGGCAATATGATAAATGCAGGCGTGTGGAGTCCTTATTCTCTCTATAGCGAGGAGATCGCAACCTTTGGCGAAAGCGATTATAACCAGAAGGATTCCGAGGGCTTCATAAACCTCTTCGGACTGCCGATAAAGGTTCAGGCAATGGTTGACGGAAAGAAATAATAGCACTGCTCATTTAGCGAAGAATAAAATCCACAATCAAGCTATAAAATAGATTAATTCCAAATAACATATTGATATTATATGTTGAAATCCGTCGATTGATTTCGACGGATTTCTTCTTTTTTATGTGGTTTTTCAGACGCGATCATGCTCTCCGGCATATAAAAATACGCCGATGAGCCCAAAATCACGCCATCTTCATCTAAATGCCTCAGTGCTAAATATAGAAAGGAAAAATTCAAAATGGCAAAAATGTGGGCAGGAAGAACTGCGGGAGATGTTGACAAGCTCGCAGACGATTTTAATTCCTCAATACACTTTGACTGCAAGATGTACCGCCAGGATATAAAGGGCAGCATGGCCCATGCGGCAATGCTGGCGGCAAAAAATATAATCTCAAAGGAAGAGGCTGAAACACTCATCGACGGTCTGGACAGTATTCTTTTGGACATTGAGAACGGAAAGCTCGATTTTGATATGGATGCAGAGGATATCCATATGTTCGTTGAGCAGGTTCTTACAGAGCGAGTTGGCGATGTGGGCAAAAAACTTCATACCGCAAGAAGCAGAAATGATCAGGTTGCTCTTGATATCAGAATGTATCTGAGAGACGAGGCAAATGAAATAATCGGTCTGCTGAAAAAGCTCACATCCACAGTAACAAAAAAAGCCGAAGAATATAAGGCGACCATTATGCCAGGCTACACCCATCTTCAAAGAGCTCAGCCGATCACCTTCGGTCATCACCTTATGGCTTATTCTATGATGCTTCTCAGAGATATTAATAGAATTGAAGATTGTAAAAAGCGAATGAATATGTCCCCAATCGGCTGCTGTGCTCTTGCAGGAACAACATATGATACCGACCGCCGTTTTGAGGCTGAAAGGCTCGGCTTTGACGGAATTTGTCTCAATTCTCTTGATGGCGTTTCGGATAGAGATTTCTGCGCAGAGCTTCTTGCCTGTTTTGCTATTCTTATGATGCATCTATCCCGCTTCTCCGAGGAAATAATCCTTTGGTCAAGCTGGGAATTCAAGTTTGTTGAGCTTTCGGACTCCTATACAACAGGCTCATCGATCATGCCCCAAAAGAAAAATCCGGATATGGCTGAGCTTGTGCGTGGAAAGACCGGCAGAGTTTATGGAGATCTTATTGCTCTGCTGACAACTCTTAAAGGCTTGCCCCTTGCATATAATAAGGATATGCAGGAGGATAAGGAAAGTATTTTCGATGCCCTTGACACAGTAAAAATGTGCTTGCAGGTATTTGACGGAATTATCTCAACAATGAAAGCTATTCCTGAAAACATGAAAAAAGCGGCACAAGGTGGCTTTATCAACGCAACAGACCTTGCAGACTATCTCGTAAAGAAAGGGCTTCCCTTCCGTTCTGCATATAAAATATCCGGTCAAATAGTGGCCCACTGCATAGCAGAAAAAACCGTGCTTGAGGAGCTTCCGCTTGAGGTTTATAAAAGCTACAGCGACTTGTTTGATGCAGATCTATATAACGAAATAAGCCTTGAAAATTGCGTTAAAAAACGCATAAGCGAGGGCGGTACTTCTATCGAATCTGTTGAAGCACAGATAAAATATGTTAAAGAAAAGATTTAAATGGAGGTCAATATGATTTCTCTTAAAGGAAAGCATTTTCTTAAATTACTTGATTTCACACCCGAAGAAATAGAGGGGCTCATCGACCTTGCGGCAGAGCTCAAAGCAAAGAAAAAAGCAGGAATCCCCCATAAAGAATGTGTGGGCAAGAATATTGCTTTGATTTTTGAAAAGACCAGTACCAGAACTCGCTGTGCTTTTGAGGTAGCTGCATCCGACCTTGGTATGCATCCTGTTTATCTTGACCCTACAGGCTCTCAGATAGGCAAAAAAGAAAGTATTGCAGACACCGCAAGAGTACTTGGCCGTATGTTTGACGGCATTGAATATCGCGGATATGGTCAGGAGATTGTTGAAGAGCTGGCAAAATATGCCGGGGTTCCGGTTTGGAACGGCCTTACAAACGAATTTCACCCAACTCAGATACTTGCAGATTTTCTCACAATAAAAGAGCATTGTGGCTCGCTCAGAAGTAAAAAGCTGGTATATATGGGCGACGCAAGATACAATATGGGCAATTCCCTTATGGTTGGATGTGCCAAAATGGGTATGCACTTTGTTGCTTGCACAAACAAAAAATATTTTCCCGCTGCTTCACTTGTGGCAGAGTGTGAAAAAATCGCCTCCGAAACCGGTGCAACCATAGAGTTTTCAGAGGACATCTCAGCCGTTGTGGGCGCAGATGTAATATATACCGATGTTTGGGTGTCTATGGGCGAGCCGACAGAGGTTTGGAAAGAAAGAATTGAAGACCTAACTCCTTATAGAGTTACAACAGAAATTATGAAAACAGCAGGAAAACAATGCAAATTTATGCATTGCCTGCCTGCCTTCCACGATCTCAAAACCACAGTTGGCAAGGAAATCTATGAAAAATTCGGCCTTACCGAAATGGAGGTTTCAGATGAGGTGTTTGAATCACCTGCATCTATCGTTTTTGATGAAGCAGAAAACAGAATGCACACCATAAAAGCTGTTATGCTGGCAACACTTAATTAAAAATAGGCTGAGCTAAGCTCAGCCTATTTTTAATTATAAAAAGGTCTTCATCCTCTCAATATTGTCCTGCTCAAAGGTGATAAGCTTGCGTCCAAGGCTGAGTGCCTGCTCAGGGCATCCCTCACCCTCAAATTCTCGTACGTGCTTTGTCATATCTGTTATTCCCATTGTTGAGCCTTTTATCAGCATTTCCGCCATATGGCCAACCGAAGAATCTGTCATTGTGTTCATTGCAATGCCAACCTTTGACATGATCTTCTTCATCATCGGCTCCTCTCTCGGCTTTATTCCCATTGGAATAAGCTGTTTTTCAGCCTCCTCTGCAAAGCTTTCATAGCCGCTTAGCTGATTTGTGAGTGCAGTTTTGAAATTACTGTCCTCAACCTTGGGGAGAATATCAACTATTGCATCCGATCCCATTTTAACATTCTTATAAATATAGCAAAGAAGCTCCGGCGTTTTATCCATAATTACCTCCAAATAAAAATCGATACACGGGTATTTTCCCCGTGTATCGATTTTTTTATGCATCTTATCAACGCTTTGTCAGCTTCTGCATCCTTACATCTGTGCCCTCAAAAATAAGGGGTGTATATTCGCCAAAAATTCTGCTGGCAATTCTATCCCAATATCTTGTTCTCAACTCAGATGGCGAAAGATTTGTGCTTATCATCGTTGATTTCTTCTTTGCCAAGCGAAGATTTATCACATTATATAGCACAGAAATAGTAAACTGATTTGAAACCTCTGTTCCGATATCGTCTATAATCAGCAGATCGCAATCAAAATATCTCGAAAGTCCTTCTGCATTTGTATCAGAATATCCGCTGCCGAATCGCTCCTTTTCAAAATCCGCAATCATACCAACCGCGGTTACATAAAGAACGTCATATCCACGGTCTATAACCGTTTTTGCCGCCGCAGTTGAAAGATGTGTCTTTCCAAGACCTGTTCCGCCAAAAAGCGCAAGATTCAAACATTTTGAATTGGAAAAATCCTCAGCGAATTTTTTAACCGTCTCAAAATTATGCTTCATCTTTTCATATGTATCATTTTTTGAACGGTAAAAATCAAGAGAAAATGTATTAAATGTCTGAGATTCCATTAGCTTTCCAAGACCTGAGCTTTCATATCCCGCAAGGATAAGCGCACGCTTCATACAATCGCACATCACTGAATCAACATAGCCCGTATCCATACATTTTTCACATTCATACTTAGGCATAGTATAATCTGATGGATAACCGTTTTTTATTAGCAGCTCTTTTCTTGCATCCTGAAGAGCAAGACTCTGCTCTTTTAAGGCAATAATTTTGTCACGAGCATCGTCTCCGCCGCTTATTGTGGTGCGAAGTGCCGCAAGACCAAGATCTGCAATAGCACGGTCAAGCTCTTTAAGCTCGGGCAATGACATCCAAAGCTCATATTTCCTTGCTTCCGCATCACTCTGCGCCACTATATTTTTATTTTTATATATTTCCCTGACCCGTTTTAAATTTTCAGAATTATATCCCATTGGATCCTCCTCATTTATTCCCGAAGCTGCGTTTTAATGACGCCTGAAGAAATTCATCAGTATCTAAGCTTCCTCCGGTGGGTGTTTTCGCTTTTTTGTGTTCAGAAATATCCTTTTCAATATCCGCAAGTGTTTTAAAGCCCTCGCTAAACCATCTATCCATTATTGCACCGGCATATGGCAGAGACGGACTCTGAGTGCTGTCTATTGTCAACTCATATGCTCTCTCAATTATTTCAAAGCCGTACCCATAGTCACGAAGCCATTTTTCAATGAGTGCCTTTTCTTTTTTAGTCAAAGCACGAGAAGATATGCCAAACACTCTTCTGACCTGAGCCTCAAGCTGCTCGGTCTGCTCTAAAAAATGCAATCTTTCGCTAAGGTCGTGTGCCTCATTTATACCCTCATCGAGGAATTTGTGAGCAAGCTTTTCAACTGTTCTGACAGATTTATGCTCCATTTTTCCGCAATGGGCAAAAAGTAAAAGTATGTATTCGCTGTCAAGCCCAAGATAATCCACAAGAGCAACAAGCAGATTTATCTCAGCGGAAGTAAATATCTTTCCAAACAGCTGCTGACATTCATCGATAAGAATGCGGCATTCGGCTCGCTTTTCAAGCAAAGAGGTAAGCTCTTCTGTTGAGTATCTGGGAAGCTCGTCAGCACTTTTTAGCTTTTTGGGGGCATCAGATTTTTTATTCTCATCTTCAAAGGATGTAAGCTTTTCATCTGAAAAATCAGAGTTATCTTCAATATATTCAATAATTCCGGCGCCACGCCAAAATGCCAAGGAGCTTTTAACCTCCTCAGACTTCATTTTTGTTATGTCTGCAAGTATCGATAATATATTATCTTCAAGCCCCAGAAGGCTATTGTCCGAAGCCAACGCAAAAAGCAGCTTCAGATCCTTTTTTGTTGCTTTATCGATCTTTTCAAATGCCGATTGCGGCAAAACTGCCACAGCATTTCCATAATTTATTGCCAGCTTCAAAACATACTCCTAAAAAAATCATTTATCCTTATTTTCTTCTTTCATTTGGTTAAGCTCATAACACAGCGTCATCAGCGAATCTCCAAGATGCACATTGACAACCTTCATAGACTTATGGGTCATTTGCAGTTCTTTTCCCGTGAAATTCCAAAGACCGCTAACCCCTGCCCTTTCAAGTCTTTCACTAACATCACAGGCACATTCCTTTGGCAAAGTCAAAACCGCAATGTCGATCTGGTTTTCCTCGCAGAAGCTTTCAAGCTCTTCCATTGAATGGACAGAAACACCGGCAATTGTGCTGCCAATGAGTGCTTCATCGATATCGAACATAGCAATGGTAGAAACTCCTCTCTTTGTAAACATAGGATTGCGTACAAGTGCACGGCCAAGGTTTCCTGCGCCAACTATTATTGCCTTGAAATTAGAATTGACTCCAAGAATTTCGCTGATCTTAGCATAAAGATATTTAACATTATAGCCATATCCCTGCTGACCAAAGCCGCCAAAGCAGTTAAGGTCCTGTCTTATCTGCGAAGCGGTCACATCCATCATTTTAGATAGCTCACCTGAGCTAATGCGCATTTTGCCGTTTCTTATCAGCTCTCGCAGATATCTAAAATATCTGGGCAGACGTTTTATAACGGCTGGCGAAACATATGCCTTTGGCGATGAGGCACGGTCCTCAGAACCAAGGACCTGCTGAATGTCTCCATAAATCTCCAACTCATCGTTATTCATTTGTTTTGATTTTCCTTTCAATTTATATTAATAATAACTTACCCTGTTTGAAATGTATCAAACTGCTTCAAATTTGGAATTGTCAATTCCAAAATAAAATCCTTGTTTTTTTACTTTTAAATTGCTTTTATTCTATTTTCAAAAGCTTTTTTATTGATTTTGTCAATATCGCAAAATACGCCACGCAAAATCAATATCATCAATTTTTCGCAGATAAGCAGACTTTTCCACATTTCTGTCTAAAAAAAGTTATCAACAGTTTCAACACACTTTTCCACAAGCAATCTATACTTTTCAGGCTTTTTTTTGATTTTTACTTTTTAAAGCCTTAAAAAAGTGCTCTTTTGACGGAGTTTTTCCACAGCCTGTGGAAAAGGTCTGTTGAAAACCTACAGATACTTAGACAAAATTGAAACATAATGCAATATGACAAATTTCAAAAAAATCCCCAAAAGGACTTGACAAATCGATTTTTTTTCCAAATGAGGAATTATACTTCCACAGCGGAAGCATTGAGGGTTGTATCGGCAAGATTTTCATTTAAAAATTCATAGTAAGCTGCCGCCGCTATCATCGCCGCATTATCACCGCAAAGATTCATCGGGGGGCAAACAAACTTCACTTTTTTAGAGGTGCAAACCTTGTCTATCTCTCGTCTGAGATGAGAATTTGCCGCAACTCCTCCTGCCATAACCAAAGTTTTCATGCCGGTTTTATCAAGGGCGGCAGATATTTTTTTAGAAACAGCCTTTGTCACAGCCCTTGTATAAGATGCCGCAAGATCGGCGCGGTTTATCTCTTCGCCCCTCTGCTCCATTTGATTTATATAATTAAGGGCCGCAGTTTTAAGACCGCTAAATGAAAAATCAAGATTATCCCCGACAATTGCAGGTGACGGCAATGATATAGCATCGGGATCACCCTCGTATGCCAGCTTATCGAGTGCCGCACCGCCCGGATATGGCATACCGATAACCCTGCCAACCTTATCAAAGGATTCACCAACAGCATCATCTCTTGTTGCTCCTATCTCTTCAAAGGCGGTATATGAATTAACCTTGTATATTGAGGTGTGTCCTCCTGATACCACAAGGGCAAGAAAAGGAGGCTTCAATGTATTTTCAGAAAGCAATGCTGCGGAAACATGACCGTGCACATGATTCACTGCCACAAGGGGAATATTATTGGCATAAGCCAAAGACTTCGCAAAATTGACCCCCACCAGCAATGCACCGATAAGTCCCGGAAAAGCTGTAACGCCTATTGCGCCAACGTCAGCTAAGGTTATCCCTGCCTCACTGAGTGCCTCATATGTTATCTTTGAAATAGCTTCAATATGGGCACGGCTTGCAATTTCAGGAACAACGCCTCCATAAAGTCTGTGGACATCAATCTGTGACGCCACAATATTTGATCTGATAAACCGCCCCTCATCGGACATCTCCACAACTGCGGCAGACGTCTCATCGCAAGAGCTTTCAAGTCCCAGTATATACATAATTCTCCTAAAAATCAAAGTTGTTTTATCATAACAAAGGCATCCTCGGGTGGAGTACGGTAAAATTTTGGGCGTTTACCTGCTATCTTAAAGCCAAGTCCTTCATAGAGCGCAATTGCCCCGGCATTTGAAACTCTCACCTCAAGTGCAATAGAATCAAGTCCTCTCTCCCTTGCGAACGCAAGTAACCTTTCCATAACCGCCCGTGAAATGCCTCGGCGCCTGTAATCGGGATGGGTAGCAACATCCGTAATATCCCCCTCATAAAGAGACATCACCATTCCTGCATAAGCAATAAGCTTTTCACTGCCCTTTTCTATGGCAGCAAAACCAACCCCACCGTCAGAGATCAGAATCTTTAATCCTTCTGCCGTCCAAGGATGGGCAAAACACAGCCGCTCAAGCTTCTCAACTGCAGAAAGGTGTCTCTCCTCAAGCTTAACAATATAAAAATCAGTCATTTTCAAAAAACATTCGTTCAATACAAGCGCGAATCTTAAAAAGGCAAGCCTTATAATCATCAATATCACCGCCAAAAGGATCGGGAATATCCTCATCCATCGATATGATCTTCGATGCAAATTGGGGATAATGTGCCATAAGAGTCATTGCATGACGAGATGATATACCAACTATCAGATCATTCAATGCAAAATCTGAAATATCAACCATTTTTGCCCTGTGATTTAGATAGTCATTATCCGGAAGAGCTTTGATGCCACATTCCTTCAATGCCTCTGAGGCATTAAGAGAAATAGGCATACCGTCAATAGCGCTTATCCCGGCTGAGCTTGCCCTAATGCGCCTTTTCCGAAGAAGCTCAGGCGAGCACATAGAGCAAAATTCCGGAACCCTGCCAAGGTCGTTTAAGATCGCCTGTGCCATTGGAGAACGGCAGGTGTTTCCCGTGCAAACAAAGCATACCCTAAGTGGGTCGCTTTTTATATCCTCTATTCTAAGCATCTCGGGCTTGCTTTTAAGAACTGCGTTCATTTCACACTCCTGAAAATTTATGTATCAATAGCCAAAAACGCCACTGAGGGAATCATCATTCTCTATCCAATCGCTAACCGGAATTATCCTGTATTCATCCTTGGTGTCACGGATAATAACAGTCTCAATGCCTGCATTTATAACCATTCTTTTGCACATCATACAGCTGCTTGTGCCACCAACGATCTCACCTGTTCCCGGCTCTGTGCAAACCATATAAAGCGTTGATCCAAGCATCTGATCTCTTGGTGCGGCAATGATAGCATTTGCCTCTGAATGAACAGATCTGCAAAGCTCATACCTCTCTCCTCTCGGAATACCAAGCTTTTCTCTCTGGCAAACGCCTATGTCTGTGCAATTTTGGCGACCTCTGGGAGCACCGTTATAACCTGTTGAAACTATAACATCATTTTTTACTATTATTGCACCATAGCGCTTGCGCAGGCAGGTACTGCGCTCAGAAACGGTTTGAGCTATATCGAGATAGTAATTGTGTTTTGAAACTCTTTCCATATCCACCTCCAAAATACAAACAAATATACATAATATATTATATTACATTTTTCTCACAAAATCAAGAGCTATAAAAAATATTGTCACAAAAGATTATAAAACAGCACAATTTGTAAACAGAAAAACTCCCATAGCGCACAGCGCAAGGGAGTTTTTCTGTTTTTTGTTATTATCAGCCTTCAAGCTGTTTGCCAAGAAACCCTGCGGCAGTGAGTACCAATTTGCTTTCAATATCAGAAGATGTTTGCTCTGCCGGTCTATCCCCACTCATGGGACAAAGTGATGCCACGCAGCCAATAATATCGCCCTCGCTCATAATTGGCATTGCACAGCTTACAAAATGCGAGCCTCCATCGGCGGTCACCGAGATTTTTTCGCCGCCTTCATTCCAAACATAAAGATTTCTGCCTTCTATAATGCTCTCAAGCTCGCTTGAAAGACGGTGGTCGGCATATTCCTTCTTGGGCACTCCCGAACAAGCGATAACGGCATCTCTGTCACATATAACAACCGAAAGAGCACAGGTCTTATGCAGTGTTTCGGCATACTGCGCCGCAAAAGCCGCAAGCTCACCGATGGGGGAGTATTTTTTGAAGATAACTTCTCCTTCCCTATCAGTGTAGATCTCCAAAGGGTCGCCCTCACGGATCCGCATAGTTCGGCGGATCTCCTTGGGAATCACCACTCTGCCAAGGTCATCGATTCTTCTAACAATTCCTGTAGCTTTCATATATAAATCTCCTTTTGATTTTTTTGTGTGCAGAGTTAGTATCTGCAAATCGTGGGGATTTATACTTACAATTATAAAATTACTGTCACAATAAAAGCATTGATTATATACGTTTTTCTTTAGCAAAGCATATCGATTAAATGAAACACAAGTAAGATAAGCATTAAACAGAAAAACCTCCGAGATGCCAAAGTCTCGGAGGAAAGCATTATTTGTGTTTGGCACTTTTAAAATCATTAAAGAAATGCTTTTTTACTCTTAAAGCGATTACATCAATCAAGCAAAAAATCGTCTACAACATCATGAAAATGCAACAAGGAAATTTTGAGATTATTACATTTATGTACAAGAGCGCAAATCCGCTCTTTGTCTGAGGATATATCCCTTATCGAATCAACAATAACGGCAGTTTTTTCTTGGTCAGAATTTGCATATGCAACGATACCGTAAGCTATTCTTTTTTCGCCACCCAAGATATATGTTTCTTCTGAGATTCCATAAACAACATCTGTCAACATCTGCCCTCCTTATACCATATGCTTTTAGGTCTTTTCTAAACGGTCTAAAGAATTTAAATTATATATAAACCACAGCCAAACACAAACAAATGAAATCAGCAAAAAAGCTACTCACTCTTAACGATGAATTTATCTAAAAAACTACAAATTTCACCATTTTTATATAGGAACTACAAAAAATAATCAGTTTTATTATTTGTAGTATTTACAAAAAATACTTTTTTGATTATAATATAATAAAATAAAAAAAGGAGTAGTAAAAGTGTTGTCTTTTTCGTTATATACAGTAGAATTGGAAGAAGAAGAGCGAGATAAGCTTGATCGTATCTATGCGAAATACAAAAAAATAATGACGATAGTAGCGCATGAAAAGGTTGGCATATATCAAGCTGAAGAAGATGTAGTACATAATGCTATCTTAAAGCTGGTAAAATATTTGGACCGCATTGATTTGGAGGATCCAAAGTCAGCTATATTTGTCAAAGTTGTTACAAACAGCTGCGCAATGGATTGGCTGAAGCATAGGAAGCTAAAATTTCCCACAGGAGCATCACTTGAGGATATTCCGGTTGAAATCGAGGATAAAGACACATTGCCTCCAAATGTGCAAATGATAAATGAAGAAGGATATGATCGCGTTGTGGAATGTATAAGATCGATAGGAAAAACATATCGTGATACTTGCGAGCTTAGGTTTATATTCAATATGAGCGAAAAGGAAATAGCGGATATTCTTAATATATCGGTTAAAAATGTTGGAATTAGAGTTTTAAGGGGAAGAAAAGAGATAATAAAGAAATTGAGGTGTGCAGGATATGATGTCGAAGCAGCAGAAGATGTTGTTATACCAGCATTTAAAAGAGGACAAAAACCAACTTTAGTTAAAACAGGAATAAAAGCTTATATGGAAGATGATGATATGCTTCTTTTATATAACAGAAGTTCTAATCCAGGAAAAAGAGGTTTAATTTTAGCTAATAGTGTTGGTGTAATTGATAAAGATTATTATGGAAATCC
>JAZUQN010000229.1:0-16184 GCA_045605745.1 Eubacteriales bacterium | reverse complement strand
GACCATATGGGTATGCTTGCGACAACTATCAATTCTCTTGCTCTTCAGGATGCATTTGAGCATAAGGGACTCAGAGCCCATGTTATGACTGCCGTTGAAATGGATGCTTTCACCGAGCATTATACAACAAGGGGGGCCATCAAGCATCTTGAAAACGGTGATGTTGTTATCTTCGGCTGCGGTCTTGGGGCACCCTTTTTCTCAACAGACACTGCCGCAGTTCTCAGAGCTGCTGAAATAGAGGCAGATGCGGTTTTGATGGCTAAGAATATTGATGGTGTTTATACTGCCGATCCTGCAAAAGACCCCGGTGCTAAGCGTCTTGATGAGATAACCTACAAGGATATTCTTGCAAATGAGCTGAAGGCTCTTGATATGACTGCCACAACATTTTGCATGGAGAATGATATTGAGCTCTATGCCTTTGCTCTCAGTGACCCCATGAATATTTATAGGGTTATAATGGGCGAGAAAATCGGAACGGTAATCCATAAATAATTTTACATATATTGAAAGGAATTTAAGTTTATGAAGATCAATGTTAAAGACATAGAAGCAAAGATGCAGAAATCCATCGACTCCCTTGAATATAATCTTGCCTCAATCAGAGCAAGTCAGGCAAATGCAAGAGTTCTTGACCGAGTTAGTTTTGAATATTACGGTTCACCAACGCCTCTTGCTTCAATGGCTGATATCAGAGTTGCAGATGCAAGAACTCTGACAATAAAGCCATATGACGCAAGCACTCTCAAGGCTATTGAAAAGGCTATTCTTACCAGTGATGTGGGAATTACTCCCTCAAACGATGGTCAGATGATCCGTCTTGTATTCCCTCAGCTTACAGAGGAGCGCAGAAAGGACCTTACAAAGCAGGTTCAGAAGATGGGTGAGGAATGTAAGGTTGCTATCAGAAACATCCGTCGTGATGCAAACGATGAGTGCAAGAATATGAAAAAGGACGGCACAATGACAGAGGATGAGCAGAAGGCTTCTGAAAAATCTGTTCAGGATGCAACCGATAAATTTACTAAGATGATCGACGGTATCGTTTCCTCAAAGGAAAAGGAGATCATGGCTATCTGATTTCAAATGTGAACGGGGTAGGGCGACCTGCTCCGTTCTATAGTATTTTGATTTATGGAGGTAAGCATGGCTGAAAAAGAAAACAAGGTGATCGTGGATGAAAAGCTACGCCATATTGCCTTTATTATGGACGGAAATGGCAGGTGGGCGCAAAAGCGTTTGATGCCAAGGACATATGGCCATAAACATGGCGCAGAAAATTTCAAAAAAATCGTTAGATATTGCGGCGATATTGGAATTAAGATAGTTACAGTTTATGCTTTTTCAACCGAAAACTGGGGCAGACCTCAAAATGAGGTTGATACTATCATGCACCTCCTCTCTGAATATCTTGACAGCTGCGAGGAGGAAATGAAGATCCATAATATCAGATATAAATTTCTTGGTGATATGAGTGTTTTAACCCCTGAGCTTCAAAGCAAGATAGCATATGTTGAGGAAATTTCAAAAAATAACGATCTTCTTTTAAATGTTGCACTGAATTACGGTGCAAGGGCTGAGATTGTTCATGCGTTTAATTCATTGCTTGCAAAGGGGAAAAAGAATATTACAGAGGCAGATATTTCCGGTGCACTTTATACTGCACATTGTCAGGATCCCGATATTATCGTTCGTACAGGAGGAGATATCAGACTTTCAAATTTTCTGCTTTGGCAGGCTGAATATTCTGAGTTTTATTTCACAGACGTGCTCTGGCCCGATCTTTCTCCCGAAAATGTGGATGAGATAGTTGCAGAATTTTACAGAAGAAAGAGAAAATACGGTAAGGTATAAGGATTTAATTATGTTAAAAAGAATTATAACTTCGGTGGTCGGCGTTGCAATTTTGATACCGATTCTATGGTATTCTGATACATATCTTTTTGTCTTTGCAATGTCGCTTGTTTCGGTTATAGGCTGTTTTGAGCTTATGCGCTGTGTGGGTACACAACGCAATTATGCAATAGCAGTGCCTCAGTTTATCGTCTCGGCTGCGATGCCGATTTTTATGCGTCTTGGTGGAGATGAGGGCTTTTGGCTTAAGGCTGCAATTTTTACACATATTGTTTATATGATGTACCTGCTGGCACTTTCTGTATTCTCACGCGGAAAAATCAAGGTTGAAACAGTTATGACTGTTTTTGCAGTTTGTCTTTATATAAATGTGGGATTCAGCTCTATCGTGCTGCTTCGTGATTATAAAGATGTAGGAGCTTATATATTCCTTCTAACCTTTATCGGAGCTTGGATGACAGATATTTTCGCATACTTCTGCGGTATGGCCTTTGGGCGTCATAAGCTCATACCCGATGTTTCTCCTAAAAAGACTATTGAAGGTAGCATTGGCGGCATAGTTTTTTGTTCTCTTGGATATGTAATTTACGGTTTGATAGTTGGGAACTTCTTTGATGTTGAGATGAATATTATTGCGCTTGCTGTCTTTGGCGTTATTATATCGGTTGTCTCTCAAATAGGTGACCTTTCGGCATCTCTTATCAAGCGTGAATACGGAATTAAGGATTACGGTGCGCTTTTTCCGGGGCATGGCGGTGTGCTTGACCGATTCGACAGTGTTCTCGCAGTCTCTTCGGTGCTGATGGTTTTGGTTTATTCTTATAATATTTTTTGAGGTGAATAATGGAATCATGTAGTTCTGCTATAATTCTCGGCTCAACAGGCTCTGTTGGTACTCAAGCTCTTGATGTTGCAAAAAAAGAGGGACATAAGGTGAGGGCCGTCAGCGCAAACAGAGATGTTAAGCAGATAGAGAGTCAGGTGCGTTTTTTTGGCTGTGAAGCTTGCGCTATGGCAGATGAAGTTGCGGCTGCAGAGCTGAAAATCAAGCTTGCAGATACAAGCACTCGGGTGTTCTCCGGTGCTGATGGTATAAATGAAATGGTTATGTCAACAAACGCTGATGTTGCACTTAACTCTATTATTGGAGAGGCGGGCCTTCTGCCAACGATTTCTGCTATTCAAAGTGGAAAAAGATTGGCTCTTGCAAATAAAGAATCACTTGTTGTTGCAGGCGAGATAGTAATGAAGCTGGCAAAAGACAAAGGTGTTTCCATTCTTCCTGTTGACAGCGAGCATTGCGCTATATACCAGTGCCTTTTCGGTGGTAGAAAAGAAGATGTAAAAAAGCTGATTTTAACAGCCTCAGGTGGGCCTTTTTATGGAAAAAAACGAGATGAGCTTAAATTTATTACACCGGCTGATGCTCTTGCACACCCCACATGGAGCATGGGACAAAAAATAACAATTGACAGTGCCACAATGATGAATAAGGGCTTTGAAGTTATAGAAGCGGCACATCTTTTTGGTGTTTCCCATGACAAGATTGATGTGGTTGTTCAAAGAGAAAGTATAATTCACTCAATGGTTGAATATATTGATAACAGTATCATTGCGCAGATGAGCGTACCCGATATGCGCCTTTGCGTTCAGTATGCTCTATCTTCTCCCATTAGAAACGAGGCCGTTATAGATGAACTCGATTTTGGAAAGCTCACCAGTATAAGCTTTGGAAGACCCGATATGGATACCTTTGTTCTTCTCTCTCTTGCTCTTGAGGCTCTTAAAATGGGGGGAGCTATGGGTGCTGTACTAAATGCGGCCAACGAGGTTGCTGTTGAGGCATTTCTCACATCAAAAATTGGTTTTACAGACATTTTTGACTGTGTTTCCGAGACATTTGAGAAGCTTTCCTCAAAAAAGGATATTCATGATCTTGATGGCGTTCTTGCTTCTGATAGAGAAGCCAGAGAAGCTGCGCGAGAGTTTGTCAACAATATAAAAAGGAAGTGATCACAATAGGCTTTTGGTATATTCCCTTAGCATTGCTTGTTTTTGGATTTTTGATTTTTATCCATGAGTTTGGACATTTTATATGTGCAAGAATTTTCGGTGTCACAATAAAAGAATTTTCCATTGGAATGGGACCTAAGGTGTTTTCAAAAACATCTCCCAAAAACGGAACTAAATATTCTCTTCGCATTCTTCCCATTGGTGGATATGTTAGCATGGAAGGTGAGGATGAAGATTCTGATGATATAAATGCTTTTGGAAACAAGGCTGTTTGGAAAAGAATAATTATCACTGTTGCCGGTGCTGTTATGAATATTTTGCTTGGTATTGTTATTATGTCGATTATTGTTCTTTCCTCAAGGCCGCTTTTTTCCACAACTATTTCAAATTTCGCAGAAAACGCAGTTAGTGCAGAGGCCGGTCTTATGAGTGGCGACAAGGTTTTAAAGGTTGGATCGGTTTCGGTTCATACCGGAAACGAGCTTCATTATGAAATTACCCATCAGGGCTACAAAGCCGTGGATATAACGGTTTTGAGAAATGGAGAAAAGATCGTCATTGAGGATGTCGCTTTTCTATGTGCAACAGAATCCGGTGTTAATTTCGGACTTCGGGATTTCAATATGGAGTATGAAGATGCCACTGCATCCAATCTTATAAAACACGCTTTTTGGAGATCAATTTCAACAGTAAAGCTGGTTGTTGACTCTATTGTGGATCTCTTTAGTGGAAGATACGGTGTTGAGGCGGTTTCGGGGCCTGTTGGTGCTACGACCGTTATCGGTGATGCGGCGGCCTCCGGTGGCATTGACTTTTTCTTTGTTGTGGTTGTTATAACGATGAATCTTGGCGTTATGAACCTTATGCCTTTTCCTGCGCTTGATGGCGGAAGACTTGTTTTTCTTTTCATAGAGCTTATCAGAAGAAAGCCGCTGAAGCGTGAGATTGAAGGATATATTAATTTTGCGGGTCTTATTATTTTGTTTGGATTTATGATATTTATAACTTTAAAGGATATTATTGGTCTAATATGATTTATAACGATATCAGAAAAAAGAAAATAGAGGTTTTTGCAGGAAAGGTTGGCATTGGTGGCGGCAACAAAATTGCTATACAGTCGATGACCAATACTGATACTCATGATTTTGAGGCAACTATGGCTCAGATTTTAGCACTACAAAATGAGGGATGCGATATTGTGCGTGTAACTGTTCCCGATCTTGAGGCTGCAGAAACCGTTAAAAAACTGAAAAGGACCGACATTTCTATTCCGATTGTTGCTGATATTCACTTTGACTATAGAATTGCCCTCAGATGCGCAGAATATGGCATTGATAAAATAAGGATCAATCCCGGAAACATTGGCGGAAATGAGAATGTAAAGGCTGTTGCAAAGGCTTGCAGGGATAGAAAAATACCGATAAGAATTGGAGTTAACAGCGGCTCTGTTGAAAAGCATTTGCTTGAAAAATTTGGTGGCCCGACACCGCAGGCACTTGCAGAGAGTGCAATGTACCATGCGTCTTTGCTTGAAAAATTTGATTTTTATGACACTGTTATTTCTATAAAGGCTTCAAATGTTCCTGATATGATAGCGGCAAACAGACTGGTTTCTGATATGTGTGATTATCCGCTTCATATAGGAGTCACCGAGGCCGGAGATGCTGAAATGGGACTTGTGAAAAGCTCTATTGGGGTCGGCTCGCTTCTTTGTGATGGAATTGGAGACACATTCAGAATATCTCTAACGGCAGATCCCCTTGAAGAGATATCCGCTGCAAAAAAGATACTGTCTGCTATTGGGATTGAGGGACAAAGCGGTCTTAACATAGTCAGCTGTCCCACCTGCGGAAGGACGAAAATCGATCTTATATCTCTATCCGCGCGTTTCAGAGAGGCCGCCCGGAATGAGGGGCTTTTGGATTTACCTATTAAGGTTGCCCTTATGGGATGCGTTGTAAACGGCCCGGGAGAGGCAAGAGAGGCAGATATAGGCATTGCAGGGGGAAATGGAGAAGCGGTGCTTATCTCTCACGGAGAGATTCTTTACAAAATTCCCGAAGGTCAAATAATTGAAACTCTTATTTCACATATAAAACAGATTAAGAAAAAAGGATTGAACTTTTAAAATGGCTGAAAAAAAGCTGACAGAAATACTAAAGCGTTATGAGCCTGATGACAGAAGCAGACGACTTCTTGAAATGGCTTATGATATAGTAGTGCGCGCGGACAAGGACGCAAAAATGCTTGAGATAAAGGCGCATTTTCCTAAAATTGTTGATAAAAAAGTTCTTTATCGCATAGAGGATGAGGTTAGGGAAACCTATCAGTTATCCTCTGTGCGCATTTTGCCTGTTTATGAAAGCTCGCTTTTCAGCTATGACTATCTGCCCCAGGTGCTGACAGAAACAGAAAAAATTGGCACTGTTGCAAGGGGATTTTTCAGTGATTATGAAAGCAGTATGAGCGGAAATGACATCACCATAAAGATTCCTTTTTCTCCTGACGGAGTTTCCTTTGTTTGTGATGCGAAAACACCGAGAATCATCGAAAGCATTATTAAAAGCGAATTTGGTCTTAATTATCGTGTGAAGATATTAAACTCTGATAATTATATGAATGTGGTAAATCCTGCCGTCAAACGCCTTGAAGAATATGAACGCAGCTTTAATCGGGCAGAACGCAGAATGGGCAGTGAGAGCCTTTCTGAGGAAAGCACTGAAGAGCAGAAAATTTTTTCAAGAGTTGACACTCTTTATAAAGGAATAGACCCAAAACCAAGAATTGATGGTGATATAATTAAGATCGGCCACAGAACTTATGATATATCTGAAGCAGAAACAGTTTGGGGAGATGCCTTTGAAATAGACCCTGTGGGTGTCGGTCAAATCAAGTCACAAATCGGAAATGTGACAATTGTTGGAGAGGTGTTTTCTTATAGCAGTGAAACAACAAGAAACAGCCAGGATCATTATGATGTAATCTTTGGTGTTTTTGATGGTTACTCATCTATAGATGTTTTTAAATGTAATGTTCCCGAAGAGGAGAACAAAAAACTAAAGAAAGCTTTTGGACCCGGTTCAGTGCTTGCAATATCCGGACGAGCAGTGCAGGGGCAAGGTCTGCCTTTTATGGGGTATAAATCTAAGGAAAGACCGGTTAGCGATCTTGTTATCGAGCTTCATGATGCCGCAAAGATAAAAAAGATCGAGCGAATGGACAATGCAGAAAAAAAGCGTGTTGAGCTTCATTTGCACACAAATATGTCAACAATGGATGCTATTACACCTGCCTCAGACGTTGTTAAGCTTGCAAAACGCTGGGGACACAAGGCGGTTGCTATAACAGACCATGGAAATGTTCAGGCTTTTCCCGATGCAATGCTTTGCTCTGAGGATATCGGGCAAAAGGTTATTTACGGTCTTGAAGCATATTTTGTTAATGATGCCAAGGGCGGTCACGGACTTGGAACAACATATAGCGGCAAATTTACCGATGAAGTTGTTGTTTTTGATATAGAGACAACAGGTCTTTCAACTCTTGATTGCGGAATTACCGAAATTGGTGCCGTTAAGATAAAGGATGGAAAAGTTATCGATTCATTCAATACATTTGTTGACCCCGAAAGACCTATTCCGGAAGAAGTGGTTAAGCTCACCGGAATCACTGACGAAATGGTGCAAGGTGCTCCAAAATCAGGGGAGGCAATAAAGAGCTTTTTTGAATTTGCCGGCAATGATCTTTTGATTGCACATAATGCAAGCTTTGACACGGGCTTTATAAGATTTTATGCTGCTGAAAACGGCATGAAGTTTGAAAACCCATATGTAGATACCCTTGCGATATCAAGGTTTATAAATACAGATATCAAAAATCACAAGCTTGACACACTTGCCTCATATTTTCATCTTGGTGATTTTAATCATCACAGAGCCTGTGATGACGCAGAAATGCTTGCACATATCTTTTTTGCCATGTGCGAGAAGATGGAAAAATTCGGTTGGGAAAGCTTTGCAGATCTTGACAGGGAAATGAAGGGAAATACCGATCCCTTGCAGCTTCCAACATATCACCAGATAATTTTGGTGAAAAATTCGATAGGACTACGAAATCTTTATGAGCTTATAAGCAGCAGCTATATAAAATATTTTAAGAGAACCCCAAGAATACCCAAAAGCGAGCTTATGCAGCACAGAGAGGGACTTATTATAGGTTCTGCCTGTGAGGCAGGAGAACTTTTCAAGGCGATTCTTGACGGTGCTTCTGAGGATGATATTGCAGAGATAGTTAATTTTTATGATTATCTTGAGATACAGCCTATATGCAATAACCGTTTTCTTATTGCCGAGGGAAAGGCAACTAATGATGATGATCTTAGAAATCTTAACAGAAAAATCGTTGAGCTTGGAGAAAAATACGGCAAGCCTGTGTGTGCAACCTGCGATGCTCACTTTATAAATAAAGAGGATGAAATAAGCAGAAAGATTTTGCTGACAACTCTGAAATTCAGAGATGCTGATAAAGATGTTGGCATTTATATGAGAACAACCGAGGAGATGCTTGAGGAGTTTTCCTATCTTGGAGAAGAAAAGGCATATGAGGTTGTTGTTGAAAATACAAATCTTATTGCGGATATGATCGAGGATGTTCGCCCGATTCCAAAGGGAACATTTACGCCCAAGCTTGAGGGAGCAGAAGAGGATCTTCAAAATATGTGCTGGGAGAGGGCAAAGAAAATATACGGTGATCCTCTTCCCCCTATAGTTAGTGAGCGCCTTGACAAAGAGCTAACATCTATTATAAAAAATGGTTTTGCGGTTCTTTATATGATCGCTCAAAAGCTCGTTTGGTATAGCGAAAGTCAGGGATACCTTGTGGGCTCGCGTGGCTCGGTTGGCTCCTCCTTTGTTGCCAATATGGCAGGTATTTCCGAGGTCAATTCGCTTCCGCCTCACTATTATTGTCCTAAATGTCAGTATTCAGAGTTTTTTACTAAGGGTGAGGTTGGTTCAGGCTTTGATCTGCCTGATGCAGAGTGCCCAAAATGCGGAGCAAAGCTGGTAGGAGACGGGCATAACATTCCCTTTGAAACATTCCTGGGCTTCTACGGTGATAAATCTCCGGATATCGACCTCAACTTTTCGGGAGAGGTTCAGGGAAGGGTACATAAATATACCGAGGAGCTTTTTGGCAAGGAAAATGTGTTCAGAGCAGGCACTCTTGGTACTCTTGCAGATAAGACTGCTTTTGGATATATTGCAAAATACCTTGAAGAAAAGAATATAAAAATGGGTGTTTCTGAGATTAATCATATGATAAGCACCCTTGTTGGAGTTAAGCGGACAACAGGTCAGCATCCGGGCGGTATCATAGTTGTGCCGAGAGAGAATTCAATTTATGAATTTACTCCAATTCAGCATCCGGCTGATGATCCTAAATCGGATATTCTCACAACCCATTATGCTTTTTCCTATCTTCATGATACTATTCTAAAGCTTGATGAGCTTGGGCACGATGTTCCAACGAAATACAAGATGATTGAGCGTTTCAGCGGTACGAGTGTAATGGACGTACCAATGAATGATCCCGATGTTTACAGGTTATTTGAATCAACAGAGCCCCTCGGTGTTACACCGGAGGACATCGGCGTTCCCCTTGGAACGCTTGGACTTCCAGAATTTGGAACTAAATTCATCATAGGAGTGCTTCAAACAGCAAAGCCAAAGAATTTTGCTGATCTTTTGCAGATTTCCGGACTCACGCATGGCACAGGCTGTTGGCTTGGAAATGCAGATGAGCTTATTAAAAAAGGAATTTGTACAATTTCAAACGTTATCGGATGCCGAGACGATATTATGAATGCTCTTATCAGATACGGTCTTAGTAATTCGGATGCATTTCAGATAATGGAAAGCGTGCGAAAGGGTAAGGGACTTAAGCCGGAGTGGGAGGAGAATATGACCTCTCACGATGTCCCGGATTGGTATATTGAATCCTGCAAAAAGATAAAATATATGTTTCCAAAGGCTCATGCAGCAGCATATGTTATGTCAGCTATACGCCTTGCATGGTACAAGGTTCATATGCCTGCTATGTATTATTCTGCGATGTTTACAGCAATGGTGAATGATATCAATGCAGAAATCGTTATGGGTGGCAGAAGAAATGTTCGGCTTGTGATAGACGAAATTGACAAAAAGGGAAGAGATGCTTCTCAAACCGAGAAGAGCCAAGCCAGTGCTCTAATGCTTGTTAATGAGTGTCTTGCAAGAGGAATAAAGATTCTTGGGGTCAACATTAATAAATCCGATGCAACCATTTTTAAGCCTGAGGACGGCGCAATAAGATTGCCTTTTGCAACTCTGCCAAAGCTTGGAGGAAAGGTTGCACTCGGTATTGTTGCTGAGAGAGAAAAATCCCCCTTTTATTCGGTTGAAGATATGAGAGTTCGTGCAAAGGTTTCTCAATCTCTCGTTGAGCTTCTAAGGAAAAATAACGCCTTTGACGGCATTGCAGAAACAGATCAGCTTTCATTTTTTTGATTATTAATTTTGCACAAGATGTTGACAAATCAACATTTTCCGTTTATAATATAGGAGTAAGCATCCACATTATAAGAAATGATTAAATATTATGAAAATTTTAATTACAACGGATCTATATTCGGTTTCAACAAACGGTGTTGTAACCTCGGTTAAAAATCTTTTCGAGGAGCTTTGCTCAAAAGGGCATGATGTGCGTATTTTAACACTTTCCGAGAGTGTGCACAGCCATAGAGACGGTGATGTTTATTATATAAGATCTATGCCTTTTGGCATTTATCCCAATGTGCGTATGCCCCTGTCATACCGCCACCGCCTCATAAAAGAGCTCATAGAGTGGAAACCTGAGGTTATTCACAGTCAATGCGAATTTTTCAGCTTTCAATATGCTAGACGCATCTCAAAGCTGACGGGCGCACCTATTGTTCACACTTATCATACGCTTTATGAGCAGTATGTCAGATATCTTATTCCCGGAAAGCGGCTTGGCAGATGCGTAGTTAGAGTTGTTTCAAGAAAAAGGCTGAAAAGATGTAAATGTGTTATCGCTCCAACCGGTAAGGTTGAGGATGCACTGCGCGGATATGGACTTCGCAATGATATCAGCATTGTGCCAAGCGGAATCAGCTTAAAACAGCATAAAAACCGTATTTCGGCAGAAGACAGAAGAGCCAAGCGGCTTGCTCTTGGCATTGAAGACCGCCATATAGTGCTCATCAATCTTGGCAGACTTGGAACAGAGAAAAATCTTTCCGAACTGATTGATTTTTATTCCAAAGCACTTTCGGAAAACAGTGACCTAAAATTTCTCATAGTTGGAGACGGCCCTGCTAAAGAGGAGCTGCAGAAAAAATGCTCGGAGCTGGGCATTTCTCAAAATGTTATATTTACCGGCATGGTGAAGCCAAGCGAGGTTCAGGAATATTATCAGCTTGGTGATATATTTGTCAGTGCTTCAACCAGCGAAACCCAGGGGCTTACATATGTTGAGGCTGCAGCAAACGGTTTGCCTCTCCTTTGCAGAGACGATCTTTGTCTTAGAGATGTGTTGAAGCAGGGCGAAAACGGCTATGCATATCACAATATCGATGAATTTCTCTGCTTTGTTGATACTATTGCTAAAAATAAGGAGTGGCGTTCTCTTGCGGGAAAGCGCAGTGAGGAGATTGCTTCAAGGTTTGATAAAAGCAATTTTGGCGATGCCGTTGAAAGGGTTTATAAATCGGTTATTGAATAAAAAACAGCAGGTCCACTTATAGAAGTGAACCTGCTGTTTTTTTATGTTAGTTTAAAATCTCATTCATATAGGAAACAAATTCAGGAAAGGCAATTTCTGGAGCAGGCAATTCGGGGTGCCATTTTCTCTCGTGCTCAAAGGATATGTAGCCATCATATCCATCAGCCTTGAGCATTTCCACTATCTTTTTCAGTGGTATTTCACCTTTGCCAAAATCGGTTAGCTCGTTTTTGTGGTCGGGAAGTCGGAAATGATCCTTAAAATGAATATGGCATATAAGAGGCTTTATCAGCTTATAAAAATCCTCAATATCTTCACCATAATATTTATCGCTGTGGGCAACATCCCAAAGTATGCCAAATCCCGGGTGATTCTTTAGTGTTTTAACTGTTTTTTCAATGTTTTCTATATTGCAAACATTGCCGTGTGTTTCAAGAAGAACCTTAACATTTTTTTCCTCTCCGTGATCTGAAAGCTCACGGATAGAGGATATCATAAGCTCTTCAATTTCATCACGGTTTTCTTCTCCGATTTCGGGGATGCAGTTCCCGAAAACTCTGATATATGGGATATCCATTCTCGAAGCAACATCAATGGCGATTTTTCCTTCTATTATTGATTTGCTTGCAAGCTCGTGGTTGTCAAATTTACAGCTTGTATCAAGGCAAACAATTTTCATGCCGCCGCTGCAAAGATATTCTTTTGTTTTAGCCTCGTTTTCAGCTTTAAAGCATTCTATTTTCAGAGGGTCCATAATATCATCAAGACCTCGGATCTCCATTCCGTAAACGCCAAGCTCCTTTAGAAAATCTCCAAATTTATTAAATGACCATTCACAGCAGCCAAGTGTTGAAATCGATAGCTTCATTTTATTCTCCTTTTGTTTTTCTAAGTTTTTCGGTAAGCTCTGCAAAATAGCTTGGCAGGGCAACTTCAAAATGCATAGTCTCTCCTGTTCTTGGGTGAACAAAGGAGAGCTCACCGGCATGCAGGCATTGACCTTTGATGAGTCGACGATTTTGAACTTCAAATTTGGTCCCAATACCGCCATAGACCTCATCTCCGAGCAAGGGATGGCCTATGCTTGACATATGAACTCTGATTTGATGGGTTCTGCCTGTTTCCAGAATACATTTTATATATGTTAATTTTCCGTAGCGTTCTATCACTTCATAGTGGGTTATGGCTTCTCTGGCACTTTCTGAATTTCGAAGTACAGCCATTTTTTTGCGGTCTGCAGGGTGTCTGCCAATGGGGGCATCAACGGTCCCTTTCTCCTCTTTAAAGTTTCCTATTGCAATTGCGCTGTAAACACGGCTGACTGTGTGGGTCTTTAATTGCTCGGAGAGGGCAATATGTGTTTCATCGTTTTTTGCAACAACCAAAAGACCGCTTGTGTCTTTGTCTATTCTATGAACAATTCCGGGGCGTATAACACCGCCGATGCCCGAAAGAGAACTGCCGCAGTGATATAACAATGCGTTAACAAGTGTTCCGCCGGGGTTCCCTGCGGCCGGGTGAACCACCATCCCTTTCGGTTTGTTTATAACAAGCAGGTCGGAATCTTCATAAACGATATCAAGTGAAATATTCTCAGGCAAAGCCTCACAGGGCTGGGGCTCGGGTATTGTGACCTCGAATTCCTGGCCTTCTGCAACCTTAAAGCTTTTTGCCACATTCTTGCCCATTAGTGAAATATTGCCGTTCTCGATAAGTTTTACGGCAGCTGAGCGGGTTATACCTAAAGCTTCCGAAAGCCAGGCATCAATGCGTTTTCCTGAAAATTCAAAATTAACTATCAGCTTTTGAGTCATTTTCGACCTCGTTTTTTTTGCCGTCTTCTGAAAAGAAGAAGACATATATCATAACAAGCACTGCGCCTATGCAAACAAAGGAATCGGCAATATTAAAAATCGCAAAATTTATTAATCTGAAATCAATAAAATCCACAACATATCCAAGCATTATTCTATCAATCATATTTCCGATGCCGCCGCCTGCGATAAAAGAAAGACCAACCCCAAGCCACTTGTTTTTTGGAGTGTATTTAGCTATATAAAATATTAGTCCGATTATTGCAACCGTAGATATAACAAGAAATACCCAACGATTGTTCTTGAGTATACCGAAAGCGGCGCCTGTATTCTCAAGATAAGTTAGATGGAGCACATCCTTGATAAGCGGAACGGTATCCACCTTGGTTAAAAATCTAACGGCAAGCCATTTTGACGCCTGATCGAGAATTATTGTGCCGATCATTATTAAAAACCATATTAGCATAAAAACTCCAAAATTAAAACGGGATTTTCGATACAAGTATCGAAAATCCCGCATCGAATTATTTTTTGAGTTCAACCTCAAATAGTGTCAATGATGTTTTTACAGCGCTGGCAGATGAAGCCATCCTCGGTTTCCTCGCCAACCTCAGAATAAGCCCAGCAACGATCGCATTTGTGACCGCTTGCTGTTTCAACCTTAACACCGATGCCTGATTCTGTATCGCAGAACACTCCATCGGGAGTGGTTTCGGAGGAAAGCTCAACTGCTGAAACTATAAATACTGTTTTCAGTTCATCTGCAAAATCAGCAAATGTCTTATAAACCTCTGTATCGGGTGCATAGATTGTCACCTTTGCATCAAGAGATTTACCGATAAGCTTTTCTGCTCTTGCAACCTCAAGCGCCTTCATAATATCATCACGGAGAGAGAAGAGCTTGTTCCATCTTTCCTCAATAGCAGAAAATTCATATGCTGTTTCATATTCGGGCATAGAATTGAGGAACACACTTTCCTTATTTTCGCTATCAAGGTGAGGCATTGCCTTCCAAATCTCCTCTGCAGTAAACGCAAGCATAGGAGCGATGAGTCTTGTGAGCGAGCTGAGTATGATATACATTGCTGTTTGAGCTGCTCTTCTGCCTTCGCTATCCTTCTTCTCAACATAAACTCTGTCTTTTGTTATATCAATATAGAGCTTTGAAAGAGTTGTTGTGCAGAAATTGCAAACATCGTGATAGAGAATGTGGAACTCATAATTATTGTAAGCGTCACGGCAGGTTTTAACCAGCTTATTAAGCTCTGTGAGCGCCCATTTATCTATTTCATAAAGCTTATCAAGACTGACCATATCCTTATTTGGATCAAAGTCTGTTGCAGGATCACCAAGATTTGCCATAATAATACGGGCAGTATTTCTTATCTTTCTATATGCCTCTGAAAGCTGCTTAAAGATCGGGTCTGAAACACGAACATCAACTCTGTAATCACTTGAAGCAACCCAAAGACGGACAAGGTCTGCGCCGTACTTTGTGATTACCTCTTCGGGAGCGATGGAGTTGCCGAGAGACTTGTGCATTGCCTTGCCTTCGCCATCAACTACCCAGCCGTGTGTAAGAACTGTTTTAAACGGAGCGCCTTCGCCCTTTGCACCAACAGCGGTGAGAAGGGAAGACTGGAACCAGCCTCTATATTGGTCAGCACCTTCGAGGTACATATCTGCAGGCCACTTTTGTTCATTGTTGTTTTCGAGAACTGCAAAGTGAGTTGAACCCGAATCAAACCAGCCATCAAGTGTGTCGGTTTCCTTAAAGAAATGTGTTCCGCCGCAATGAGGGCACTTAAAGCCACTGGGAAGAATCTCACTAACATTCTTGATATACCAAGCGTTTGATCCTTCTGCGCCGAAGAGCTTGGAAACTGCCTCAATGGTTTCTTCTGTGCAAACGGGCTTCTTGCAATCCTCGCAATAGAATACGGGGATGGGAAGCCCCCAATGTCTCTGTCTTGAAATACACCAATCGGCTCTTTCACGGATCATTGAGACCATTCTGTCTCCACCCCAAGTGGGCAGCCATTCAACATCATCGCAAGCCTTTGCGGCCTCCTCTTTAAAAGCATCAACAGAGCAGAACCACTGAGGTGTTGCACGGAAGATGATGGGATGCTTGCATCTCCAGCAGTGAGGATACTGGTGCATAATTTCCTCGGAAGCGAAGAGAGCTCCGCTTTCCTTCATATCTTCAAGGATAGCCTTGTTGGAATCCTCATAGTACATACCTGCAAACTTGCCTGCGTCCTCTGTTTGATAACCTCTGTCATCAACGGGAACGATAATATCCATATTATAGCGGCGGCAGGTTATATAGTCATCTGCACCAAAGCCGGGAGCTGTATGGACACATCCGGTACCGCTGTCCATTGTAACATAATCCGCATTAACGATAACGCTCTCTCTGTCGATGAAGGGATGAGATGCCTTCATAAATTCAAAATCGCGACCGCGCATAGATTTTACAAATTCGTAGCTTTCAATGCCGCCGGCCTTCATAGTCTTGCTTGCAAGTGCGGAAGCAACGATATAGAAATTACCGTCGGAAGCCTTAACAACCGAATATTCCTCATCAGGATGAAGGGCGATGGCAAGGTTTCCGGGCAGTGTCCATGTTGTTGTTGTCCAAATGATGAAATATGTTTTATTGAGGTCGCAAGTATCGGCGATCAAGTCGGAGGCCAAGCGGTCTTAGGAAGACAATCT
>JAZUQN010000228.1:0-3080 GCA_045605745.1 Eubacteriales bacterium | reverse complement strand
GTTGTAGCAGAGGATACAGACACTATCCTTGATATTGCTTGCAACAAGCTTTCTGAAAAAACTCTCACTCGTGTTCCGATGACCTCCGGACATAGAGGAAATGAAACGGTTTGCCCCGAAAACACACTTGAGGGATGTCTTTATGCTGTAAATCACGGTGCAGAATCTGTTGAGATAGATGTTTATATCACAACAGATGGTCATGTTGTGCTTATGCACGATGGCGACACAGAGAGAACCTGTAATCAGACTTTGACAGTTGAAAAATCAACCCTTGCTCAGCTCAAAGAGCTTTATGTCAACAAGGGCTTTGAGACTCACGAGCTCTATTCACAGTGCCGTATTCCTACACTTGCTGAGATATTTGAGGGACTCAAGGATTATGATGTTCTTATAAATATTGAAATCAAGAGCTCAAAATCAGCCATTATCTCTGCAATCGTTAATCTTATCCAAGAATACGATATGTATGATAAGGTTTGCTTCTCTTCGTTTAAGCCCAGCCAGTTTGCTTCTATGAACGAAAAATATCCTCAGCTTTCCGGTATTCTTCTGCAGAGAGTTGAGACAATGCAGGATTATTCCGCAGACCTCAATGCAGTTTACGTTATCGAGACTTCCGGTAAATATAATGCAAATGTAAGCCTTTATAACACCGAAGGCGGTGCAGGTGCGAAATCACTTGCTGCTCTTATTCGCCGTGGTGTTCCAACTCAGATGTGGAGAAGCGGCGGCTTCCAGCCGGCCTTCCTTGCAGGTCTTCATATGATAAGCGATGCAAATGCAGGCATTATGCCCAAGGAATTTTATGTTTCTGCCGACAGCAAGGCGCTCCCGGGAAGCACTGTGGAAATTTCCGCTTTCTATAAGAATTATTTGGGTGAATCAACCACTCCGGGTGCCATTACCTATTCAATTATCGATGGCGCAGAGCTTGCAAGCATTAATCCCGAAACAGGTGTTTTAATTTGCGGTCAAACCGAGGGCACTGTTTCATTTGTTGCCACATATACGCACAATTATATTAATTCTGCAGGCACTATAAACTTCGATTTCTATCTCACAAGCGAAGTTGTTACAGTTGAAATCACAAAAGATGTGGTTGATGATGTGGTTAGAGGCAATTTCCTCTCTGATGGAACAGGCTTTGGCTATGAGCTTGATGGAGATGTGCTGACAATTGTAGCAGGTGCTTCCACAAACGGAACAGTTCTTAAGAAGGATGTAACTCTTGATTTTGCAGCAAATGTTAAGACTATTATTATCCCTGAGATCACGGGTATAACCGAGATCGCAGCAGGTATGTTTGATGGTTTTGCTGCAGAAATCGTTGCTGTTCCTTCAACCCTTAAAACCATCGGTGCAAAAGCATTTGCAAATATGCCAAATCTTAAAACTGTTACAGATCACACAGCTTATGTGGCAGATAAAACTGCAGGTGCAGGCGTTATAAACCTGCTTACTGTAACTTCCTTTGCTGATGACAGCTTTGAAGGTTCATCTGTGGCACAGGATATAAGCGTTTTCTTTGCAAAGGCGGCAGCAAAGCCCGGCGAAGGATTTGCGTGGTTTGCAAATGACACAACTATCACATATTTCACCTATCCTACCTGTAATGTGGCAACATATTTCAGAGATAATGGTGTTGAATTTAAGTATCTCACAGTAGAACAGACAGGCGACGAGCTTCTTGCAAGAGAGGCAGGCACTTCTCCTCAAACATGGGCCTTTGACGAGGAAACAGGCAAGCTTACCTTCACTCGCTCTGACAGTAATGCTATCAGTATAAATAAAGCAACTGCTTGGAACAACTGGAAGGCTGTTTGGAAGGATGCTATCGAAAGATTCGATGTTGTTTCCGGCCACTGGAGAATTTTCTATCAGCATAATGACTCACTTTTCTCGAATCTTACGAACCTTAAGCATGTTCATTTGAACCGTTCCTTATATCGTTTTGACTACGGACAGCATGAAGTAAACGGTTTCTTTGAAAACTGTCCTAAGCTGACAACAATAAGCTATGGTGCCGATGATACCTTCGATAACGAGATAGACCTTAGATGCTGGAGCGCAGTGGATTACTATATGATTAATATGTTTAAGGGCTGCAAATCTATCACAAAGGTTATCCTTCCCACATCACTTGAAAAGAATGATTCTTCTGATCCCGATCCCTCCATTACAACAAGCTTCTTTGAGGGCTGTACTTCACTTACCGAGATTGAAATTCCGGCTTGCTTCAAGGCATTTGGCAAGAATGCATTTGCCGGCTGTACAAACCTTAAACTCGTTAAGGTGCTTGGACAGCTTGAAAACGGTGTTAATGCCACTGCTTTCCCGGATAAGGCAGACCTTATAATTGATGTTCCGGACTATAATGTAGGTTCAAAATTTGATGCTTGCGGATTTGAGCTGACTAAAGTTCAGTATCCTTTTGCAGGTATTGTTACTCCCGAGGGCTTTGGAATTAAGCTTATCGCAACAAAGAATGCTCCAAACGGTCTAAGAGGACTCTTTAGAGCTGATATGACAAATCTCACAAGCATTGAGAAGAATGATGGATTCATTCTCCTTGAATACGGTACTCTTGTTGCAACGGCGGAGAAACGCGCTTCTTGCGTGGTTGCTGACAACGGTAGCGGTGTATATCTGCCCGGTAGCGGAGCAATAAAGACCGAAATTTGGAACAATGAAATAGGACTTGTTGGAAAGAAGCTTTCTTCTTCAACAGAAAGCGTCATCGACTATGCTGTAACCATTGTTGACATCAAGGAAAAGAATTATCTAAGCGATGTTTATTTCTGCTCTTATGAAATCTGGCAGGATGCTGAAAATAATATTCACATCTTCTATAAGGATAATAATGGAACAGAATATGACGAGGTTAGCCTTGTAGGCATGACTAAGACACTTTGGGATAATGGAACAATAAATGCTGAGAATGATGTTGAGGGCATTGCTCAGGGTATTCTTGAATATTATGAAGCAAACAGACCGAGAAACATTCTTTTCATCGGCAACAGCTTTACATATTATAATGATATGCCAACTGCAATCTTCCCGGTAGTTGCAGAAGCAAT
>JAZUQN010000227.1:0-1718 GCA_045605745.1 Eubacteriales bacterium | reverse complement strand
CTTAAGGAAAAGACTATGGCGGCATATTCTGCCGGCGTTAAAACGGTTTTCATTCCTGCAGACAACATGCGAGATCTGCCCGATATCGATCCCATTGCAAGAGAAAACCTCAATTTCATTCCCTGCAAGCATATTGATGATGTTCTGCGGGGCGCACTACGCAAGTAAATATAGAATAGGAGCACGATATGGCGCTCAATATACAAAATTCAAAGCTCAGCATTTCGGCAGGTCTGCCCAAACAGTTTCCGCGAGATGCAATTCCACAGGTTACATTTTCAGGACGCTCAAATGTTGGCAAAAGCTCTCTTATAAACACACTTCTCGGAAGAAAGAGCCTTGCAAGAGTCAGCTCAGCTCCGGGAAAAACAATAACTGTCAATTTCTATAATGTAGACAACAAGCTTTTCCTTGTTGACCTGCCCGGATACGGTTATGCAAAGCGCACCTTTGAGGATAAAAAAAGGTGGTCTGCTCTGACAGACGGATATTTCACAAACAATCCCAATATAGATCTGCTTTCGCTTGTGATACAGCTTGTTGACATAAGAGTGGGCATAACTGCCGATGACAAAATGATGATAGACTTTCTCGTTCAAAGCAAGCTTCCTTTCATCATCGTTGCCACAAAATCAGATAAACCCAACAAAACCGACAGAGCAAAAAGCCTTACGGCGATAGCAGACCACGAAAGTGTCCCAAAGGGAACTCCAATCATTCCCTTTTCTTCTCTTTCAGGAGAGGGAAAGCAGGAACTTTGGCAGCAGATTCAAGCTTTTGCAAGCATAAAATAATTTTTAGGGAGAAAAAGAATGCTCTTTGATATTCTTTCAGGAGATAAAAACGCAATAATATCAATATTGCTCAGCCTTCCGGTTATCCTGTTTTCGCTTTCATTTCACGAAGCAGCACACGGATATATCGCTTGGAAAATGGGGGATCCAACAGCAAAAAATCTCGGAAGATTAACGCTCAATCCCATAAAGCATCTTGACCCTATCGGCGCTGTGGCAATGCTAATCTTTGGCTTTGGATGGGCTAAGCCTGTTCCGATCAACACAAGAAATTTCAACAATCCAAGAAAAGGAATGGCACTTACGGGTATAGCAGGCCCGATTTCAAACCTTATCCTCGGTGTCATTTCATCTGTTATTTATGCCTCACTTGATGTTTTATATGTCAAGGCGGTTTATGGCGGTGCCGATTCAAATGTAACGATGATAATCAATATCCTTGCACTGCTCTTTTATATTTCCGCTATTCTAAATTTTGGCCTTATGGCGTTTAATCTTATCCCCGTCCCTCCATTTGACGGCTCAAGATTTTTTTATGTTTTTCTGCCAACAAAGTGGTATTTCAAGGTCATGGAGCATGAAAGAACCATAATGATCGTGATTCTCCTTAGCTTTCTCGTTCTTTCAAGAGCCGGTTACAGCCCGATCTCTTTCATTGCAAACGGTCTTTTCAACTTTATTGCAGAGCCTATTTTCAAATTAGGCATAAAACTCTTTTTCTAACAG
Organism: Eubacteriales bacterium; assembly: GCA_045605745.1. GTDB lineage: Bacteria > Bacillota > Clostridia > Oscillospirales > CAG-272 > SIG710. The sequence continues at coordinate 198 of JAZUQN010000227.1, read as the reverse complement.
GTGGATAATGGAAGCATTAACATATAAACTGGAAATGTTTGAGGGTCCTCTTGATCTTCTGCTTTCTCTTATCGAAAAAAATAAGGTCAGCATTTCGGATATTCCCATTGCTCTCATCTGCGACCAATATATGCAATATATAACAGAGGCAAAAAATATTGATATGGATATTGCTGCTGAATTTATCGTTATGGCAAG
>JAZUQN010000226.1:0-4646 GCA_045605745.1 Eubacteriales bacterium | reverse complement strand
AAATAAAATTTTGTTCTTCTTTCAAAGCAGTTTTCAGCAGCTTCTTCTTTGGCTGTCCCCATATATTAAAAAATTTGGGACCGATCCATGTGCAATGCTCGGTTTTGTGTGCTATACCCGCAAGAATAGATAGACAAGCTTTTCTCGGCTTCATAAAAATCACCTTCATAGGATTCTTTATTATAGCGAAAATCAGCTTTGGATAGTGTGCTGTTATCCCTGTAAAGGTTACTCCGGGGTGGCAAACAGCAAGATTTGCGTCTTTGTTATTCTTAAATAGACCATGGAGAGAATAGGTCAGATATCTTTTTGCGTTTCCATAAACAAGGCTGGCTTTTTTTCTTTTTGAAAAATCGATATCTTTAGCATCGGTTTTAGAATAGTTGTGGGCAATACTTGAAACCGCAATTAATGTTCCGTTGGCTTTTTCGAGGCTTGGCAGAAGCTCTTTGGTCATAAAATACGGTGAAACAAAATTTATTTGAAATACATTGTCAAAGCCTGTAGTGCATTTATGGCGAGGTATGCTGTATGCTCCTGCGTTTAATATCAAAAAATCTATATTTATGTTCTTCAAAAACAAGCAAACTTCGTTTATGGAATTGATGTTTTCCATATTGGCGATTAATTGCTTGATGCTTGAGCTTTTAAATTCCGATTTAAGATGTGCAACGAGGCTGTTTGAGCGTTCTGCATTTCTGTCCACAAGTATAAGAGATGCGTTTTTGAAAAGGAGGTGTCTGCAAAGCTCCTGTCCTATGCCGCCTGTTGCTCCTGTTATTACAACGGTTTTCCCATCAAGAGAAGGGATGTTTTTATCAATCCATTTTTTTACATTCATATTGCTGTTCTCTCCGATTTCTTTTAGTCAATGATAGCACAAAAAGTATTGTTTTGCAAGTTTAATTATTAAATTGTCATTTATTACAAAAAGTCATTTTTTTGTTGATTGGCAAAGAGATTGATCTGTGCAGATTAAACAAAATTCAAATATGCAGAATTTTTTTAAATAAAACTCTTGAAAAAAATGGTTTTATTTGATATAATTTGTGTGAAAGTTATTTGAAGATTTAGATGACTTGTTACCTGAAAAAATCTGTCTTTCAGGTTTAAATAACCGATAAGGACAATGACTTGTCTTGATATCGGAATGTGATCAAGGAGGATGGCTTATGAAAAATTCAAAAAGACTTGCTTCGCTTGTGTTGTCCATTTTAATGGTCATAGCGATGTTCCCGGTTGTGCCGGTTTCTGCTGATCCAATAGCACAGAGCGAAGAAAACCTTATGATGAATGAAAATCAGGGTGACGGTGTCGTTATCACTAAGCTTGCAAGACCGCATCTTGAAAACGGTGTTGCGGATGGAACGGTTGATATCGTTATCAACGCCCTCACAACAGGAACTGTTACAAACAGTGAATCGATAATCCCAACGGATATCGTTCTTGTTCTTGATGTTTCCGGAAGTATGGGTGATGCAGATACCCATACCACAACTACATATACTCCGGCTAATGCTGTAGCATATCAGTCCGGATATGGTTCAAACCGGGAAACATACTACGGATTCCAGAGTACTTCAACCAGCTATTATATCCAACTTAGTGATGGCACTTATCAAAGTGTTAGCCGTTCAAACGCAGATGATAATAATTTTTATTCTTATCGTTATGGTTCTTGGTATAGTGGTTACACATATGTTTATCCGGAGCTGGACCCCTCTGTTGTGCCTACCGGTGAAAGAGCAAACAACTATGATGTCGTGCAGTTCTATACAAGAACTACAACAACTACAACAACCGAAACAAAGATGGTTCAGCTTAAAAATGCGGTTGGCAGCTTTATCGATCAAGCTCTTGCAAGCAATGCAAAGATTACAAATGATAAGGATAAGCACCGCATTTCAATAGTTAAGTTTGCAGACGACTCTTATTATAACGGCAGCAGCTCAACCCAAGATGCAAGCGCTGCAGTGGTTGGTAATAATAAGACCTCAAATGACTACAACTATACTCAGGTTGTAAAAACACTTACAACGGTTAATGCTGCTGGTGCGGCTGAGCTCAAGAGCGCTGTTAATTCTCTCTCTGATGGTGGAGCAACAGCTATTGATTACGGAATTGAGCTTGCTGAGCACGTTCTCTTTGATGACCGAACCGCTGCTGATATCGCCGGAAGACATGAGATTGTTGTGCTGTTTACAGACGGTTCTCCAACCCACTCAAACGGTTATGAAGCAGATGTTGCAGCAACGGCTGTTAATAATGCGTACGCACTCAAGGAAGCAAATGTTGAAATATATGCGATAAGTGTTGCGGCGAATGCAGACGATGATGCACTTGGAACAGACCAGACAAACCAGTTTATGCACTATGTTTCGAGTAACTATCCGGATTCAACGGCGAGTGGTAATACTATCACTCCGGGAACAGGATCACCTTCAAACGGCTATTATTGGGTTCCTAATGATATTTTGACGCTTGATGCTATATTTGAATCTGTTATGAATAACATAGGCACACCGACCATAGAGCTTGGTGAAGAAGCCTCTGTTATTGACACAGTTTCTTCTTATTTCACTTTGCCCGGAAATGTGAACAGTGTTTCTCTTGCAACAGCGAATAAGACTGTTGATGGCTGGGATAGTGAACAGACTGATAGTACCCTTATTTCAACAATTAATGGCAACGAGCTTCACGTTAAAGGCTTTGATTTCGATGCTAACTATGTTTCAAGCGAGCCTCGAGACGGCAATTTCTACGGCAAAATGCTCGTTATCAGAATGAATGTTACGCCAAATTATGACTTTATTGATTTAAATACTGCCAGTATAGCAGGTATGGGCGGTTATATCGAAACAAACCTTGGCACCGCTGCCATAGTTGACAGTGTGCAGAGAGAGGTAGCGGTTGTTAATTCCCCCACAATCAAGCTTAATACTGTTACATATATGCTCGATGGCGAGGTTTACAAAACATATTACCGTTTGCCGGGTGCTGATATAACTGTTATTGATAAGCATCCTGATTCTGTTACTCATACATATAGCGATTGGGAAGTAACAAGCGGTAATGCAACTGTTACAAATGGCGAATTTATAATGCCAAGCGGTGATGTCGTTCTTAGTGCTCAAAGTACCGCGGTTGATTTTACTGTTTCGTATCAGTATGCAGGTACAGTTCCCGACGGAGCGCCAGCACTTCCGAACACAGAGACTTATCATGCAGGTGATAATGTAACCGTAGCGGCAATTCCTGATGTTCAAGGCTATGAATTCCAATATTGGGCAATCGATACTCAGGGCGTTATCATTACAAACGGTCAGTTTGTAATGCCGGCTCATAATGTTGTGCTCATTGGATCTTTTGTGGCGTCAGACACAGTTGCTTATAAGGTTGAGCATTATCTCCAGAATGTTGACGGTACATATCCGTCAGAGCCTACGAACTTCCACTTCCATTATGACGGAACAACAAATCATAAGGTAACTGCGGTTATCATGGATTATCCTCAGTTTACTTATGATCCTGATATTTCAACTCCAGAGGGCATAGTTCTTGCTGATGGTTCATTGATACTTAAGCTTTATTATGAGAGAAATGTTCATACCGTAACATATAAGTATGACTATGATGATCCTTCAAAGATTCCGGCAGGCGCTCCTGCGCTTCCGGAGACCGCTAAACACAGAGCAGGTGAAATTGTTACACTTGCAGGCACTCCAAACCTTGCAGGCTATACGTTTATCGGATGGGCATCAGACGGAGCAGATGCACTCATTAACGACGGCAAGCTTTATATGCCCGATCGTGATGTTGTTGTTCACGGATTCTTCCTTGCAGATGGTGACACAGAATATAAGGTTGAGCACTATCTCCAAAAGGTTGACGGCACTTATGATGAATCAGCACCGGATGATGTAACAACACATACCGGTGAAACAGGAGCATATGTTGTTGGTGAGCCTCTAAACTACAATGGATTTACTTATGATTCTGCAAAGAGTGCACCTACAGCTACAGGAAATATCCTCGGAAACGGTTCTCTAACCTTAAAACTCTATTATTCAAGAACTCCTTATACCGTTACTTATAAGTATATAGGTATTGTACCCACCAATGCTCCTGCGCTTCCCGGTGATAGCATACACTTTATGGGCGATGATGTAGCTGTTGAGAATACCCCCACACTTTCGGGCTATACATTTACAGGTTGGACAGTTGGTAATGCAGTTGTTTCCGAAGGTATGTTTGAAATGCCTGACGAAAATGTTGTATTTACAGGGTTCTTTACAAGAAATGACGCTCCTTACACAGTTTCTCACTATTATCAGCTTTCAGACGGAACTTGGGGTGATCCGCAGTCTACATATAAATATGATTCACATGAGGGTGAAAACGTCAGCGCTAATTATATAAACATTGACGGTTATACAACATATCCGGGACATCCTGACACAAAAACAAGCGGAATTGTTGTTATAGATGGCTCTCTTGAATTAAAATTGTTCTACAAGAGAAACACGTATACCGTTAAATACGAATATGAAGGCACTGTTCCGACGGGGGCAACAACTCTTCCGGTTGATGAAACGAAGATTTGGGGCGAAAATGTTGATTTGGCAGCTCCTGCATCCGCCCCCGGC
>JAZUQN010000225.1:0-7917 GCA_045605745.1 Eubacteriales bacterium | reverse complement strand
CCTCGTCGCAGTCCAGTTTGCCAAGAACTGGCGTGAATTTGTCGCCGAAGCAACCGAATTTTGCCTTGATATTCTCCGGTTCTGCCTCCGGAGCTGTGGAATAAAGCAGACCTACAACATGATATCCTGCTTCGATGAATTTTTTTGTTGTGGCATAGCCAATGCCGCCTGCCGCACCTGTTACAATTGCTGTTTTCATTTTTCTTCTCCTGTTTTTATCACAAATATAATTATTTTTTCATCACAAGCTCACGGTAAAGCGGCATAAACAGCTCGCTATCGCGTATCACGCATCCCGGAGTGCCGCCTGCGCGCATTATTTCAGAGCATTTTCCGCAAGCAATGCAGATCTTCTTTTTGTCAAGTCCGTCACCAATTGTAATGTCCTTTGCGCAATCGGGATATGCCAGTGTCTGTCTGCCAAAGCCTGCCATTTCAAACATTCCTGCCTCGATGCAGGCGGCATTGACCTTTGCCCCCTCGGTTCCAAGGAATGAGATTCCAGAACTGATAATAGGCGTGCCGGGGACAGCTTTTTTAACCTCGCCAATACCCTTTAACATTCTTTCAACGCCAAACATTGGATGATCTCCAAACTTATCAAGGCTGCCAATAAAGGGACGGTTTACATTGGGATTGAAATATGGATTGCCCATAGTGAAATCAAGCATAGGCATACCAAGGTCAACAAGTGCCTTTGCAAGCATTTTTGCTTCGGTATAGTCCGGAGTTATCCCTTCACCCTCTTTTACGCCAAAGCCATAGGGGTAAGGGAAGCCGTCATAAATATTCATTCTTGATGTCACGATGAAATCATCAGAGCAGGATGCAATTGCGCCCTCTGCAGCTGTGCGAACAAGGCGGGTTCTGTTTTCAAAGCTTCCGCCATAGCGTCCCTCACGATTGTAAGCAGAAAGGAGCTCACAGAGCAGATATCTGTGACAGCATTTGATGTCTGCACCGTCAAATCCAACCTTTTCTGCCATCTTTGCACCGTTTATAAGTGCCTCACAAATGCGGTCAAGCTCCTCATCGGTGAGTATAGCTTCCCTTGGAATAGGATTTTCACCCTCAAAAATAGGATTGTTATATGCAATTCTTGGTGCAGGCGTTCCATGTGGCTTGCTATATCTGCCTGAATGAGTAAGCTGACAGATGACAACAGGCTCAAAGCCGTTTTCCTTAACCGAGGTTTCTTTTATAAGCTCAACCATGCGGCGGAAATCATCGGCGGTTTTATCATCGAGATACATTTGGCGAGGATTTGCTCTGCCCTCTTTCATAACGGCGGTGGCTTCAAACCAAACAAGAGCCGGTGCGCCCTTTGCAAAGCGTGTGTAGCGGCGAATGGTGAGCTCGTCGGGGGAGCCTTCTCTTGTGCCGTCGCAGCCCTCCATGGCTTGATATACGATTCTGTTGTGAAGAGTTTTGTTTTTGATCTTTATCGGTGTTTTGAGGACAGAAATATCCTCCTTATAGGGTAGGGTTACCTTTGCTTCTTCGCAGAGACGGTCAAAATCCGCCTTGTTCTGTGGAACGTTAATATTCATTTCTTTTCCTTTCCTTATTTGTTATTCCATTAAAATTTATCTATTTTGATTTCAAATACTTCTGCCTTGCCGCATTTTGCCTTGAATTCCAGCTTAAAAAGCTCTGCATTCTTGCCCCAAGAGGCTTGAAGATTTCTTGAGCCTTTGGTTGTTTGTGAAACGAGGTTTGTTTCATATTTATCGTTATCGTAGGTTAATCTTAGTCTTTTCCCACCCTCGGTGAAAAGGGTTATTATGTTTTCATTTATTTCGGGTTGCCTGAGCAAAATGATATTTTCTGTTATATCATTTTGGTTGTTTCTGAATTTAAAGCCGTCTGAAACGGTGATGGCAGGAGCTTGGCGATCAAAGACAATGCTTCTATTAAGCTCATCGAGTCCACACTCTTCGGGATAGGCGGTTTCAATGCCGATATCAAGGGCGATCCTCTCGGGCATTATATCGCATTTGAAGCTGCTTGAACGGTATGAGCCGTGGTGCCCCTCACAAACACCGTTAACTGTTGGAAGATTGTGCCAATCAGAACGGGTGAAGAACTGATCATATCGTTCTTCGCTGAAGGTCTGCCTTGTGTAATCACTGCAACCTACGTCAATTATAAGCGGTTCGTTATCGTAATAGATAATGTAAGAACCTACATCGTTGTGGTTATGGCTTTCACTGTTTGTTCCGCCCTTTGCCGCAAGATAAAAGCCATTTCCTGTGCTGTTTTCTCTTGCTGTAAGCACTTCTGTCTTGTCAAGGAGAAATTCGGTTTCAAGCTGTGGAGCTTGAGCTTCGGACAGCATATCGCTGACACACATGAAAGACATAAGGATACGGCGGAGACGGGGGTCACGGTCGATTGTTATTTTATATACACCGCTTTGATACTGCATAGCAGACAGCTTGGCAACCTTTTCGTTGCCAACAGCCTTTGCAAAGCGATATGTTATAGGCATTGCAATTGATGAGAGCTTGGCGGGTGAATCGGCAAAACAAACATAATTTCTGCCACCGATATATACCTTTTCAAGATAATCGAGCATACTTCTCAGAAGAGGCTCACCATAAAAGTTTATCTCTCCACCGCTCATGTTATATAGCTGCTCGATGCAGTCAAAAAGTGCGGCACAGGCAACAGTCCAGTAAGAGGGACCCTCATTACACCCTCCATCTGCCGGATAGTCATTTACATAAAGCTGCAGGGTGTCCATGCAGCGTTTTACCCCCTCGTTTAATCGAGATACATTGGTTTCAAAATATGTAAGAACAGTGAGCACATTGGAAATTATCCAAGGACACCAGTTGTTTACACCTTTGCCCTCGTGTCCCATCCACCAAAGGTTATAATCGGTGAAGAAGGGAGTTAGAATTCTGGCTTCAAGCTCTCTGTCAAGTCTTTCGATGATCTCCGGAACATGAGATGTGAGTTCATCCCCCAAAAGATATCGAACAAGGGCGAGATCTGAGCCTGTTTCTGCGGCGAAAAGATCAAGATTTGGCTTAATTCCGCTTGGAATATTTTTCTCCGCTCTCATATGCGCAGAAAGACCCCAATAGGTTTCCTCGCACAGCATGAATATCACATTTACAAGCTCGTCAAGATATCTGCCCTTGTGCTCGATACATTCTGCAAGAGCAAGGGCGCATAGAGCTTGCCTTCTTGGGAAATGCTTATCCTCCATAATAATGCGATTTCCGCTTCTGAAAAACTCCATGAAGTCGGTTGCCTTGATGATTTTAAATTCATAGCCCACAAAGCCTTCGGCTTTTTCTATCAGCTCGGATTTTATGTCATTTGGGATGCTCTCCCAAAAGTTTCTGCTTTTTGCTGTTGGAATAATTTTGTTACTATAGGAAAAGCTTGGAACCTTGTTTGTTTTGAGCCATCTTGCAAACATTGTCAAATTCTCCTTTAAGTATGTAAATTTTGTTTTATAAAATTTTCCGAAACTGTGGACAAATTGTTTTTCTTGTTGTATAATATCCTTGATAATATTTTAGCGTATTTTGTTTTGATTGTCTATATCAAATTTGCGTTTTTTTATGTAAAATTTGCTTTATTTATAAAAAGTCTGCATTCGGAGGTTTAAAATGTCTTGCATAACAAGAGTCAGTCATAATGTTGGCGCAAAAAAGTATCCTATTCACAGTCATGATAATGAGTACCGTCTTATATATGTAAGACAGGGCAGAGTCAAGCTTCATGTTTCTTCAAAGGAGTGGATAATAAGCCGTCCAACGGTTGTGTTTATAAGCAATCTTGAAAAGCACTCATTTTATTCGGATTCTGAAGATTATGACAGATTTTCGGTTGCCTTTGTGCCGGCGGAGAGCATGAAGATGATAGATTCGGGCAAGCTTTTGTCGCCCTTTTGCGATAGGCCTGCAGGCTTTTCAAACGCACTTGATGTTTCCGGGATAACAAATGAGCTTGATATGCTTTTTTCGCTTATGCTTTATGAATATGAAAAAAATGACAAAAGCGTTGGAGATAGCTGTGCATCCGTTCTTCGGGTGATATTGCTTAGTCTCTTGCGACATAGCCCCGGTTCTTTTCCGTATAAGGATACCGAAAAGGGTGCAATAGTTCAAAAGGTTAGAAAAATGCTTGAAGAGAATTTTGAAAAGGATATATCTCTTGACGATATATCTGCAAGCTTCCACATCAGTACATACTATCTCTCTCACATTTTTAAGGACATCACGGGCTACAGCGTTAAAAATTACAGGCTTCTGTGCCGTCTTGCAAGCGCCAGAGAACTGCTTGTTTCATCAGATCATAACATAAAAGAAATTTGCGAAATGACAGGCTTTCCCGATATGAGCAACTTTTCGCGAAGATTTAAGCATGAATATGGCATTACGCCAACTGAGTATAGAAAAAATACCGGAAGTATTCACATTAAAAACAACTGATAGGAGTGCAAGAAATGAAAATCGTTTTTTTGACAAATGACAAAGGAAATGTAAATAAGGTATATCCCGCAAAGCTTAAGGATATCCTTGCAAAGGAAGCCGGTGTTGATGAGCTTTTGATGATAGGCGATTCGGAGCTGGATACATATAGAGAAGAGCTGAGAGACACAGAATATGCCTTTTCAACTTGGGGTATGTGCCCTTTAAGCGAGGCTCAGATAGAGGAATATCTCCCCTCGCTTAAGGCTGTTTTTTATGGAGCAGGCTCGGTTCAGAGCTTTGCAAGACCTTTTTTAAACAAGGGTGTTAAGGTTTTCAGCGCATGGGCGGCAAATGCTGTTCCGGTTGCTGAATATACTGTTGCAGAAATAATCCTTTCGGGAAAGGGTGTTTTCAGAACTGCACCGATCTTTAAAAAAGAGGGAAGAGCGGCTGCAATGTCATTTTTGTACAAGTGCCATGGAAACTATGGCGGAAGGATAGGTCTTATAGGTGCAGGAATGATAGGCTCTCTCGTTGCGGAAATGCTAAAGGCATATCGCTTTGAGGTGCTTTGCTTCGATCCTTTTCTTTCTGCTGAAAAAGCGGCAAGGCTCGGCGTAAGAATGGCAAGCCTTGAGGAGATATTCAGTAGCTGTCAGGTTATCTCAAATCATCTTGCAAATAATGCACAAACTGTGGGTATGCTCAATTATGAATTGTTCTCAAAAATGGAGAGCTATTCAACATTTATAAACACAGGCAGAGGTGCGCAGGTGGTTGAAGCCGATCTTATCCGTGCACTTAAAGAGGATACAACCAGAACTGCCTTGCTCGATGTAACATTTCCTGAACCGCCGGAGGAGGACAGCGAGTTTTATACTATGGAAAATGTTATTCTCACCCCCCATAGTGCAGGCAGCCAAGAGGATGAATTCTGCCGCATGAGCGAATTCATGCTTGATGAATATTTCGCTTTGAAAGAAGGAAGAGAAACTAAATATGAGGTCAGCCTTAAAATGCTGGAAACAATGGCGTGATTTTTTCGGTGCACATTTTTTATAATTATCAGTGATTTTTTAATTTACACATAGAGTTGTATAATGTATAATTGTTTTGCAAAACGAATGCTAACGCATAGGAGAAGCAAGATGAAAGAAAAATATATTTATCTGATGGAAAAGGCCCTGTCTGCATATACTGACCGACATATTGCCGATTATTTTGAGCGCGTTAAGGCTGAGGGGCTGACAGAGCATGGCTTTGCGCGGCTTACTGCCAATATCGGTATACTTATTTCTCATGGCAAAAGAGAGGATCTTCGCTCTATCTTTGTTGAAATGATGGATTTTTGTTGCAGAAATATGCCTGTGTCAGATGCTGCAAACGATTTTACTGTCCGTGAGATACTCTGCTGCCTTATGTCTCTTGAGGAGCATAGAACCTTTGATATTGAAAAGATCGTTTGGTGGAAATCCTATTTTATAGAAATTGACAGAGATAAATGCTATCGAAAATTTATAAAGCAAGAGGACGAGGATCCGAGAAACTGGGCGTTCTTTACTCTTGTAAGTGAATGGACAAGAAAATATTGTGGTCTTTGCGACACAGAGGATTTTGTGGAATTTCAATTGATATCGCAGATGCGCCGCTTTGATGAAAACGGACAATACCACGATTATATAATTAACGACTCTCCATATCAGCCACTTATTTATGATCTTGTTCCAAGAACGCTTACCGCAATGCTTCTCCATTTCGGTTACAGAGGAAGATATTATGAGAAGCTTCGCAACCTTATGAAAAAGATTACTCCCCTAACGCTTAATTATCAATCGGTAAACGGTGAATTTCCGTTTGGCGGCAGAAGCAATCAGTTTATACATAACGAGGCAATGCTGGTAACATTTCTTGAGTTTGCCGCAAATATCTTCTATGAGGATGGGGATATTGAAACCGCAAAAAGATGCAAGGCTGCAATTAAGCTTGCCGTTGATAATATGTATCTTTGGTTTGAAAAAGAGCCGATACATCATGTGAAAAATCGCTTTCCTCTTGAAAGCTGCTTTGGCTGTGAGGACTATGCTTATTTCGATAAATATATGATAACGGCGGCATCAAATCTCTATCCGGCATATCTTATCTGCAATGAGGAAATACCCTGCAGCGAGCCGGATGAGAGTCCGATGACAATGGAAACAAGCCGATTTTTTCACAAGCTGTTTATGCGTTCAGGAGGATATTTTGCCGAATTTGATGTTAATGCCGATCCTCATTATGATTGTTCCGGTCTTGGAAGAATCCATAAAAAGGATGCTCCCTCGGTTATCTGTCTCTCTGTTCCTTGCTCACAGCATCCAAGCTATGTGATAACCCCCTACGGTGCAGAGGATATTTCTCTTTGCCCCGGAATGAAGCTGGATGGCAAATGGAGATTTGCAACAAAAGGGCAGCAGGAAATAAAGGGGCACTGTGCAACCGATTCTTCTGCTTTTGCACATATCGTAACCGAGCATGAGGAGGGAAGAAGAATAGATGGTGAATATACAGTTTCTGAGGGCGGCGTGGATGTTAAGCTCTCTGGCGAAGGAGATATAGGATTTATGCTTCCCGCCCTTGAAACAGACGGTGAAAAATCAGCCGCAGTTACTTTAAAAGAGAGCTCGCTTGAAATTGCCTTTGATGGATGGATTTGCCGATATACAACCGATGGAAGGATTGAGGATCTCAAAATTAAAGGCGGAAATAGGAACGGAATATATAACGGCTACGTGTCATCAGGACGTGATGAGCTTTCTGTTCATATCGAGATATTTAAGAATAACTAAAAAAGCTGAGCATGGGCTCAGCTTTTTTTATGTTAAAGCGTGCAAACATGAGTTTATCGGGGAGTTTTGTTTGTGAAAAGGCATCTCCTCGATAAATCAAAATTTGAATAGCAAGATTTTTTGAGATGTTATTGGCTGTTCATAACACATAGTAAAATGCTCTAAAACCGTTGAAAATAAAGGATTTTCCGCAAACAACTCATTTCATCCCATCGTACGGTGTTACGCCGTTTTACCCTTGTCCCGAAAGATTATAAGGGCAAAATCAAGGGCAAGAATCATCAAAATTTTAGTTTTTAGATTTGGGAAACGAACTGTTGCAATGTGAATTTACAAATGAATTGAGGACTTATCGTGAAGAGATCCAAATTATTTGCAATCACATTGCAGTCAAAATCTGGCATTATTTTCTTTTTCGTCCTGACAGCATACAATCTGCTGTTGGGCGTGTATCTGAAAGACTTTCTTGTGCTTTCACCTATACTGTTGACGTTCTATTTACTCTCGGCGTTGCCGACATTATTTTTCGTCCTGAAAATACGGTCAACGCCTATGCGTGCAGTCGTGCTTATTGTCCTATTCTTCGTCATGCTAATGAGTATTGTTAGCGCTCTTTACTGCCGCAGGCTTCTACCGCTGCTAACGTTTGTTGTAACGGC
>JAZUQN010000224.1:0-8353 GCA_045605745.1 Eubacteriales bacterium | reverse complement strand
TTGTCTTCCTAAGACCGCTTGGCCTCCGACTTTACAAAGACAAATGACGCAGCAGGTGACGGTACAACAACCGCAACTCTTCTTGCTCAGGCATTTATCCGCGAGGGAATGAAGAATGTTACAGCAGGCGCAAACCCTATGATTCTCCGCAAGGGTATGAAAAAGGCTGTTGACAGAGCAGTTGAGTGCCTTATCGCAGACTCAAAGAAGGTTAATGGAACTGCTGATATTGCTCGTGTTGGCGCAATTTCTGCAGGTGATGACACAATTGGAACTCTCATTGCAGATGCAATGGAGAAGGTAAGTGCTGACGGCGTTATCACAGTTGAAGAATCTAAGTCTGCCGACACATATTCTGAGGTTGTTGAGGGTATGCTGTTTGACCGTGGTTACCTATCTCCCTCCATGGTTACAGATACAGATAAGATGGAAGCCGTTATCGACGATGCTCTCATCCTTATCACAGATAAGAAGATCTCCAATATTCAGGATATTCTTCCTCTGCTTGAGCAGGTTCTCCAGGCAGGCAAAAAGCTTGTTATTATTGCTGAAGATGTTGAGGGTGATGCTCTTACAAATCTTGTTCTTAACAAGCTCCGCGGCGTGTTTGTTTGCGTTGCAGTAAAGGCACCCGGCTTTGGCGACAGAAGAAAGGAAATGCTCCGTGACATTGCTATTCTCACAGGTGGTGAGGTTATTTCCAGCGAGCTCGGTCTTGAACTCAAGGACACTCAGCTTCCTCAGCTCGGTCAGGCAAGACAGGTTAAGGTTACAAAGGAAAATACTATCATTGTTGATGGTGCGGGCGATTCCGCTGAGATCAAGGCAAGAGTTGCACAGATCAGAAGTGCAATTGAAACAACAACCTCTGATTTTGACCGTGAAAAGCTTCAGGAAAGACTTGCTAAGCTTGCAGGCGGCGTAGCAGTTATCAAGGTTGGTGCTGCAACAGAGGCTGAAATGAAGGAAAAGAAGCTGCGCATAGAGGATGCTCTCAACGCAACTCGTGCGGCTGTTGAAGAAGGTATCGTTCCCGGCGGTGGAACTGCTTATCTCAATGTTATTAGCGAGGTTGCAAAGCTTATCGAAACCACAGATGGTGACGAGAAAACAGGTGTGAAGATCGTTGTTAAAGCTCTTGAGGAGCCTGTTCGTCAGATTGCTGCAAATGCAGGTCTTGACGGTGCTGTTGTTGTAAATGAAATTATGAAGAGCGGCAAGAAGGGCTGGGGCTTTGATGCTTACAACGAAGAATATACCGATATGATGGGTGCCGGAATAGTTGACCCAACAAAGGTTACAAGAAGTGCACTTCAAAATGCTTCATCTATTGCAAGCGTTGTCCTCACAACGGAGGCTGTTGTTGCAGACCAGAAGGAAGAGGCTCCCGCAGCTGCTGCACAGGGAATGGGCGGCGGTATGGGTGGAATGTACTAATACCGAAAAAACGAAGAAGCCAAGTTTTAGCTTGGCTTCTTTGTTTTTTCGGAAAATAAATTTTGATTTGTCGGGGAGACATAGGAGAGCACACTGCGAAAATTCTGTGGGACAATCGGCTATTACAGACGAGAGCAGTGTGCTCTTTTTTGCATAATTGAACTCCCCCACAAACCCCTGTTTAAAGTTATTTTCCTATAAACAAAATGTGCTGAATCAAGTGATTCAGCACATTTTTCATTCGTCAATCTTAACTATATCCGCACCAAGGCTTCTCAGCTTACCAACTATGTCATCATAGCCACGCTCAATGGACATAATATTTGTGATTTTTGTTGTCCCCTCGGCTGCAAGCCCTGCAATTATCATTGCGGCACCGGCTCTAAGGTCAACAGCCTTTACCTCGGCGCCTTTAAGCTTTGGTATTCCGTTGACTTTTGCCGAAACTCCTTCAACCGTGATATCAGCTCCCATTTTTTGCAGTTCTTCCACATATCTGAACCTGTTGTCCCAAACACCCTCTGTAACTGTGCTGGTCCCCTCCGCAACACATAGGACCGAGGTGAGCTGAGGATGCATATCGGTCGGAAATCCGGGATAGGGAAGGGTCTTTATTTGGATACGCTTCAGTGGCTTGACCTTCTCTATCGTGATATAGTCATCAAATTCTTCTATAACCATGCCCATTTCCTCAAGCTTTGCGGAAACACTTTCCATATGCTTTGGTATAACATTTTTCACGCAGATCTTTCCGCCTGTCGCCGAAACAGCAGCCATAAAGGTTCCTGCTTCTATCATATCGGGGATGATGGCATATGTACATCCATGGAGCTTTTCGACACCCTGAATTTTAATGACGCTTGTTCCGGCACCCGTTATCTTAGCACCGCAGGTGTTAAAGAAATTCGCAAGGTCAACGATATGTGGTTCTCTTGCAGCGTTATCAATGACCGTCTTGCCTTTTGCCAGGACCGCTGCAATCATAACATTGATGGTTGCGCCAACCGAAACTACATCAAAATAAACAGAATTTCCGTGGAGTCCGTTTTCGGCTTCGGCATAGATATATCCGCTTTCGGTGTCCATAGTTACCTTAGCACCAAGTGCTTCAAAGCCTTTTATATGCTGATCTATAGGTCTTACACCAAAGTCACAGCCGCCCGGCCAGCCCACCTTTGCTTTGCCAAATCTTGCGAGCTCTGCACCTATAAGATAGGTTGAACCTCGCATTTTGCTGACAAGCTCATATGGGGATATGCCGCCTTTTACATCTGCTGAATCTATCTCAACAGAGTTTTTATCCTTAAAAGTTATCTTTGCCCCCATTGCCTCAAGAATATCCAGCGATTTTTTTACATCGCTTATTGCAGGAAGATTCTCGATAACGCATTTTTCCCCTGTGAGAATACTTGCAACAACAATTGGCAGTGCGGCATTTTTCATTCCGCTGATTTCAACATCGCCGTGCAGTTCATGGCCGCCGCCGATTATGTATTTTTCCATAAGGTGAAACCTCTTCTTTTCATGGTTATATATAAATTTAGTGAAATAATCTCATAAAGTGATGTAGTGTTCTTACACCTCTTTATATTATAACACAAATTCGGTTAAATTGAAAACGAATACTTAAACAATTTTTATATTATTTTTAACAAAATGACAAAAAAATAACAATCTGTGGGGTTTTAATTAACATATTGGTTTGCAAAATCGATTTTCTTACCGTCTATTGCATTATAGAAACTATCTGAAATACTGTTTTCAGCCCAATCAATGTGCCAGGAAGGTATGAGATATAGGGTGGTTTGATCATCAGAACGATGAGAGATATAGCATTGCTTCATGTTTGAAACGGTTTTTTGGGTTATTTCGGGGGCTTTTATGGTTATGTCGCCATCTTCACCCACAATTTTTATTTCTGTACCGTCGATTTCGCTCTTCTCAATAAACAGTATATTTACGCTATCAAGAAGATGTGCAGAATAACTATCATTTATCGCCAAAAAGCTCCATCTTCCGCTAATGGATACTATATTATCACCCTGTAATATGCATTTTATCTTATGGTTGCATATCTCTATGCCATCAACGGTCTGTATTATTTCAGCGTGGATAAAATTCTCGTTTTTTCCTGTATTAATTATATTTATTCCATATTTGCTGTTAGAGATTTTAGGTACAAAAACTGATTTCAGCTGTTTTTCGAGCTTGTTTTTTTCATTTGTGCTCAGCTCTTTTTCTTTCATTTCCGATATATCGGATATTCCGGTATCGAGCTTTATTTCAAAGCCATTTCCAATTTCAAGAAGCTCATTGTTTTTGCCAAAAAGACTAAAACCCTTTGGAGTGAAAAACATATCCTCATATTCTCCAAGCAAAATGGATGCAACTTGCTCAGCATAATCTTGCCCTATTTGTGAGGAATACACAGGGATGTTCTCGGTTACTTTTGTTAATATCTTTTTATCAGCAGTTATCCCACTTTGTGAGAGTAGGCCGGAAATATCTGAAAGAGTTTCGTTGCTATAAATTTGTGTTCCGCTTTGTTTTATCACCATTGCGCAAAGAAACACATTTACTGCGGCAAGGAGAACAAGCAGAAATATTTTTATATTTTTCCAGTTCACGATGACTCCTATTTAATGTTGATTTTTATCGGTATCCATTCGGCTTCATAAATATTCTCTTTTGTGTTTACATATTTATACGAAATAGTGTAAAGCGAATCATCTTTTATAGTGCCATTCATAATGTTCACAACCCAATTAGGGGATATGGATTTTTGCTGAGCTTCCTTTACTATAGTTGTGTGCATTGGCAAAAGCTCAAAGTAGGTAATTTTATTTTCACTTATTTCAAATTTCAGAGCTGTGCCAATTTCCCATATTGGAATGTTGTCATAATAGTATTCATATTCGATTATAAGTCTACCATCTTTACGGTAAAGATTTGTTATCTGTGGTACAGCTTCGCCTCCAAGAAGGTCTGAGGTTTTATCGCCTGTGTTTAAATGTCGTGCTATAGACTCCACTATTGTAAGTACCTCATAAAGTGTGTGTTCATCGCCTTCGGCCTTTCCCGAATAGAAGGAAAGGTGGATGCCGCCGTTTGCGTTGTTTTCGGTTGAATAGGTTATTTTATCGTCGCAAAAGGTCAGTGTTCCGTGAGTTGACATATAAACCGTTCCGCCGATATCAGTATCAAAATAATTACCGGTTTTATTTGGGTTTATGTCGAGAAGCTCTGCTATTATAGCTTGCTCGGCAGTCTTATTTGTCAAGCCCTTTGCTCCAAGCTCAGAATTTATTTTGTAATACGAATGGGGCAGAGAATATAGAAGTGTTGAGGAATGGATATTGCTTTTCCCATACTCTCCGAAAAAGCTTGCGCTTGCCATCGCGCCTGCTTCTTTGTACATATCAAAATCGTCTATATGCAATGAGGTCTTTATATCATTAGAAAGAGTATAGCTTGTGGTTTCTCCGTTTACTGTTCGGCTCAGGGCGAACTGATCACCTTTGGAATTTTTGTGTGGGAAGATTATCAGCTCTTTAATTGAAAGCTCTTTTGTCAAATTGCCAACCGGAACTGAGGAGGAGCTATAGCCGGCATCAAGAGTGCTGAGATATATAAGAACTGCCGGCATAGTTTCGTGATATGATATATAAATATAACCGGTGCTTTCAAGCGCTTTATAAAATGCAGCTTGATCAGGTTCGTCGGCGGCAATGCAGCCTTTGCTAAAGATAAGTTCAATGCTGCTGTCAAGCAAGGAATATACTTCTCTCATATAGCTACTGCCCGAGCTTATTGCAACAAGCTTATTTTCACTGTTTTTTACACCGATTGCACAGGGCAAAAGCGTTGATTTCAGAACCGAGCTTAAATTTGAGCTTTCACCGGTTGCAGAACCTACCATATCTCCAAAATCCGAGGCATCGGAGGCTTGTTCGTTTTTGTTACGCAGAATATCAAAATGCAAAAAGACCATAAATATTGATAATACAAAAAGAACTATTATCAAAATGGTTTTTACTGTTTCAACAGTTTTGAATGCTTTTTTCATTCCGATGTCTCCTTTCCCTGATTATTCTACGGGATCGCTTTCAAGCTTGGTTTTTACCGGGAGTATGATATCCACCATTGTTCCAACACCTATTTTACTTTGGATTTTTATATTTCCTCCATGGGCCTCGATAAGCTCTTTTGCAATAGCAAGTCCAAGGCCTGTTCCACCGGTGTCGCTGGTTCGCGCTTTTTCAACTCGATAGAATCTTTCAAATATTCTTGGCAGATCCTTTTCGGGGATTCCAAGACCATTGTCCATTATGCGAACAAGAATGTTGTTTTCATCGGCCATAGAGCTTCCAACAACAATGGTACCACCCTCGGGAGTATATTTTATGGCATTTGATATAATATTGACTATAACCTGGTCTATTCGATCCTTATCTGCAGTGATTTTCGGCAGAGTGTCATCCGCTTGCAGTATAAGTTTATGGTTATGAGATGTTGCATCCACATTCATAACCTCGCATAGATGCCTCAGCGAATCATTTATGTTATATTCTGTGATCTGCCATTTTGTCCTCTTATTATCGAGACGGGAAAGGGTCAGCAGATCTCTTACGATGCCTGTCATTCGATTGCTTTCGCTGACAGACATTTCAAGAAGCTTTGTTCTGATCTCGTCAGGAAGCTCGGGGTGCTCAAGCACGGTTTCGCAAGCGCCTTTTATTGATGTGAGAGGTGTGCGAAGCTCGTGAGAAACATTTGCCACAAACTCTCTTCTTGCTTTTTCAAGCTCATATCTTGATGTAACATCATGTATAACGGTTATAATGCCATCGTGCATTTCGCCTGCCTCATTGTATCTGATGCCTCCAAAATTGACCTCAAGAACCTTTGAGGAGAAAATTACCTCGTCAAAGATTATGTTGTTTTCATCCGGCAGCTCTTCTTTCCCATTTTCTCCGGCACCTTGAATGTCAAAAAGATCAAGGAGAGTTGTGAGAGTGAAATGCTTATTATATTTGTCTCCGAACAGATCCCGTGCAAACTGATTTATATTTAATACCTTGCCTTCATCTGTAAAGGTTATAACTCCTGCCTGAAGATGGGAGAATACCGTTTCCAGCTTTTGACGCTCTCCCGCAACCTCGTCGATAGTTGTTTTAAGAGTCTTTTTCATGTGATTAAAGGTTCCTGTCAGCACACCGATCTCATCCTTTGAATGAACCTCTATCTTTTGTGAAAAATCGCCTGCTGCAACAAGCTTTGCGCCCTTTGTTAAGCTTTGTATGGGCGCAGTGATAGCCTTTGAGAGAAAGAATGCCATTACAACTGCGATAACAAGTCCGATAAGTATTGACTGCAGGATAATTGTGAACAGCATCCAGCTGAGCTGACGCATATCATCCTGAGTGTCCTTGATGTATACGATGCAGTCTTTTCCACCGTTTTCGATATATAGGGCATAATCGGTGTAGGAAACTGCCTGATTTTGTGCTCCGGAGGTTTTTTTATTCATTGCACCAATGACGTTTGGCGTTTTCTCCAGTGTTTCGGGAATATCGGGGTCGGAGCTGTCAAGACAGTTGCCGTTCATATCGAGAATATAGAAGTTTCGATAGCTGTCGATGCCGAGAATACTGCTGTAGGAAAGGAGTGTCTCTTTTTGGCGGCGAACATAGTCGGGCGCGCTCAGAGATTTTTGCAGCTCGATATAAAGTGGCGAATCTTCGCCAAAGGTACTTTCCATATTTTCCGAAAATGAACTTGAATAATAGTTGTAGATATTGCCGAGAAGCACCACCGCAACTACGCTCATAACGGTGATGATAAATACAACCATAATAAGTATTATTTTGGAATACAGGCTCTTTTGCATAATGTGGATTCCTTTACTTTTTTATTTGAGATAGTATCCGATGCCACGTTTGGTCAACAAATATTCAGGATTTGAGGGATCCTTTTCCAGCTTTGCACGAAGTCTTGAAACCGTTACATCAACGGCTCTGATATCTCCGAGGTATCCTTCGTATCCCCAAACGGTTTCCATAAGCTGTTCTCTTGTATAGGGCTTTCCTAAATTTTTTGCAAGGAAAAGCAAAAGGTCATATTCCTGACGGGAGAGGGAGATTGGATTTTCATCAAGGGTGACATCATATTTTTCTGTATCTATGCAAAGTCCTCTGATCTTAATTGATTTTTCCTCTTCACTACTTTCCTTTTCGGGATTAACAAGCTCATTTGAGCTTCTTCTTATATTTGCCTTTATTCTCGAAAGCAGCTCGCTGAAGGAAAATGGCTTTGTGACATAGTCATCAGCACCGGTGTCAAGACCGAGGATCTTATCCTTTTCTTCCTCTCTTGCAGTTACCATAATTATAGGTGTTGAAAGCTTTTTTCTCACTCTTGCGCAAACCTCAAAGCCGTTCATTTTTGGTAGCATGAGATCGAGAAGTATCAGGTCAAAGGCTCCGGTGAGTGCCTTTTGCAGCCCCTCTTCGCCATCAGATGCAATTTCATATTCATAGCCTGCAAGCATAAGGTTGACAGCAAGTATCTGGGCAATATTGCTTTCATCTTCAACTATAAGGATCTTTTTCTTTTCGTTCATAACGCACCATACCTTTTTTGATGTTATTATTTTCCTGTGAGTTGGTTTATGGCAAGGACGCTTTTTCCGTCATTTCTTGCCTCATCTATAAGTGCAATAAATTTTGACTGATTTTTTATATCCATTTTGTCAAAATACAAAATTTTAACACGGTTGAAATTGACATTTTTAACATCTGATATTTCGCTGACATTTTGCACGCTGTATATAGATATATACCCCTTTTCGTTAAGGTCTGATTTATTTTTGGCACCGAAAACAAGTAGCGTTTTTTTCTTTAGCAGTGTAAGTAGC
>JAZUQN010000223.1:0-1525 GCA_045605745.1 Eubacteriales bacterium | reverse complement strand
TTGAAGCCGTAGGCACCGATTATGTCAAGCGCTTTTGCAAGAGATCCCGCTTCGTGCTTAACCGTAAAAAGAAGGATAGAATATATATCCATTTTTTTGGAGCTTGGTATATTTTCCGAGCGTGAAAGAACGGCAAATCTTGTTGTGTTGCTTCTGCTTGCGTTTATATTTTTGGCAAGAACCTTAAGTCCGAATATCTCAGCTGCCTCTTCACTTGCGATAGCGGCAAGAGTCTTATCACCCTTTTCTGCAACGTGCTTTGCAGCAAGTGCTGTATTTGTAAATTCATGAGTGTTTAGCCCTTTGCTTCTCAGATATTCTGCACACTGCCCGAGTGCTTGAGGATGGCTGACAACCTCCTTAATATCCGACATTTCAGCATCGGTAGTGCCAAGCAGGTCGTGAGACACCGCAAGCTCAAGCATACTGTTAATATAGAGGCTCCCCTGGAAGATAAGATCGGTAACCTGCCCAACCTCGCCATTATAGCTGTTCTCGACAGGGAGAACAGCCGCATCGCACTCGCCGTTTACTACCGCCTCATAAACACTGCCAAAATCAGGATAGGCTATGCTTATGGAGTTTGGATAGATCTTTTTTGAAGCAATGTGTGCAAAGGCACCCTCGGTGCCGCAGTAAGCAACCTTCATGCCCTCTATAAGGCGTGATTGATACAGCTTTGATACCTTCATTGTATCCTTTAAAAAATTTACATAGTATTCTCTTATTGTTTGGTCTTTGATTCTTTTAGACCCTTGATTTATAATTTCTTCCTCTCTGCCTCTATCGAAAATTGGCAGACCGTTTTCCTTTTTATATTGAGCAACCATCTCTGCGGCGCGCATTCTTTGCTCAAAGAGCTTCGCCATCTCGGCGTCTACTTCATTGATTATTTCTCTTGCTTTCTGGAGTTCGTTCATTTTCAGACCTCATTTATAGGATTCTGCCAATGCTTTGAAGGCAGGCAGAGATTTTCTTATTTCTTCTTCTGTTTTGCAGTATGCTAATCTAACATAACCTTTGCACCCAAAATCATCGCTTGGCACAAGCAAAAGCTCATATTTTTTAGCTCGCTCGCAAAAGTCTTTTGCATCTTCATCAGGTGCTTTCACGAAAAGGTAAAAAGCTCCATCGGGTTTTATTATTTGATAGCCGTATTCGCTGAGGGCCGAGCATAGGATATCACGGTTTTTTTCATATATTGAAATATCCGATTTTTGCCCCAGAAGCTTTGCCATTAAAAATTGGAAAAGGCTTGTTGCGCAAACAAAGCCGAGTGCTCTTCCTGCTCCGCAGATCGCATAATAGATGTTTTCTGCGTTTTCAGCCCTTGGTGAGATGGAAATATAACCGATTCTCTCACCCGGCAGAGAAAGTGATTTGCTGAGTGAATAACAAACGATTGTATTGTCATAATAATTTGGAATATAGGGCACGAAAATATTGCCATATGCCAATTCTCTATAGGGTTCATCTGCAATCAGGTATATCGGATGTCCGAATTTTTTTGATTTTTCCCGGAGAA
>JAZUQN010000222.1:0-3767 GCA_045605745.1 Eubacteriales bacterium | reverse complement strand
GATAACCTGTGTTACATATGTAATTCCTGCCATAACAGTACCCACGCTCATGCCCGATATGCCACCGCTGATATCTATACCTCCAATGAGAATTATTGCGATGATCGCAAAATTCTGTATGATATTGAGCACAGGGTGAATAATAGCCATAAGCTTCATAACTCTTAGATTTATGTTCTTAAGATCCTCATTTGCAGTCATAAAGCGATTGGTTTCATAGTCCTCTCTCACATATGCCTTAACAACTCTTGCACCGCTGACATTTTCTTGAACAACAGAGTTAACTCTATCAAGCTTTTTTTGAACCACGCTGAAAAGCGGCACAGATTTTGAAAGCACTAAAATAAGTGTTGCAAGAAGTAGCGGTAATGAGCAAAGCAAAACCACTCCAAATTTTAAATTTAATGAAAGCAGCATAACCGTGCCGCCAACAAGAAACATTGGCGATCTAACGCACATACGCAATATCATTTCCACAAGATCTATTAACATAGTAATGTCGTTAGTCATTCTGGTGACAAGTGATCCGGTTGTAAATTTATCGGTTTGCTCTATAGAAAGCGACATAACCTTGCGATATGCATCACAGCGCAGATCGTGACCAAAGCCTTGAGAAGCTCTTGCAGCAGTATAAGCGCAAAGCGTGCCAAAAACACCGCCAACAAGCACAATAAGAAGCATTAAAACACCAAAAGTGATAATGATGTTCATTTGTGAATAGTCAGTGCCATAAAGCATGGTTATAATATTGTAAGGTAAACCGCCCTTTTCCTCCATAAGCTCAATGCCGCCCTCTGCAATGCCAAAGTCAACAATATATGACATAAGCTTAGGAAGTGAAAGATCTGCCATAACCTCGCCAATCATAAGAAGCGGTGATATTATGGCAAAAAGAATATAAGGTTTCAGATATTTTGCTAATTTCATTTTTTAAAGCTCCTCACTAAGTAGATTCTCTCGCATTTTAAGCAGAATTTCGGTAACAGTTTTTATCTCTTCATCGCTCAGCCCTCTCATAACGAACCTATCTATTTCCTGCAAAGCATTGAAATTTTGTTTATCGAGCTTTTTCCCCATTTCTGTTAGATAGACCTTTGAAATTCGAGCATCATTTTCATCGCATCTGCGAATGACAATCCCCATATCCTCCATCTTTTTAAGGCAAAGACTGACAGTTGGCTTGCTTAAATGAGTGATTTCAACAAGCCGGATCTGAGAAAGACCGTCCTGCCTTGACAGAATCCGAAGAAGTCTTCGGCTACTGTGTGGCAAAGCCTCCGGAAAGACGCCGTTTGTCCTTGCCTTTGCTTCAAAAAGCCTTGCAATGCTGTTGAGTATCATAACGGGATTTTCTTCTATTTTTCTGCAATTTTCTGTTTTACAGTTAAAATTTTTCATGAAAACCTCCAAATTAGTTTGTTTGCAAACTAATTATATCATATTTTTCTTATAAGTCAAGGAAAAAGCATTTTTTTACATTTTGTTCAAAACATAATATGGCTTAAACTTAATATTTTGTTAGGCATTAAAGGAACGATAATTGTACAAATTATTCACAGACAAAAATGAAAAAAGGAAGTAACTGAAATGCAGATTAAATTTATAAAATACACATCGGTACTCCTGCTTTCTTTCCTTATATTATTCTCTTTTGTAATAGGAGTTGCCGATTATCTTATCCCCTCAAGACAATCATATTATGAAGGCCAGCCATTGATGAAAAACGCATTTGTTACAATTGAATGCGACGATGCATTGCCTGCAATTGCAAGCGGTGAGCATATAAAAAGCCATAGCGCAAATGCAAAGCTCTTTGGAGTTCTGCCACTCAAAAAAGTCAGAGTGGACTATTATGATAAGTTCTCTCTTTATGTAGGTGGTTTTCCATTTGGAGTTAAGTTTTTCACAGATGGAATTGTAGTGGTAAATCTCTCAGATGTTGATACAGAAAAAGGAAGCTCGAATCCGGCTTATGAGGCAGGCATAAGAGCCAACGATATAATAACAAAGTGCAACGGAAATTCAATCATCAGTGCTGAAGAGCTAACCAAAATGATTGAAGAATGTAACGGAAATGCCCTAACATTAACCTATCTCAGAGACGGTGCAGAATATAATGTGTCCCTGACACCTGTGATTTCAAAAGCAGACGGACTTTATAAAACCGGTATGTGGATAAAGGATAGCGGCGCAGGAATAGGAACCGTCACCTATGTTTCGCCCGAAGATAATAGATTTGGAGGCCTCGGTCACGGGATTTGCGATTCTAACACAGGTGAGCTTATACCGATGCAAAGAGGAAGTCTGATGGAGACAAGTCTCAGCGGCGTAAAAAAAGGAGTACCGGGCGATCCCGGAGAGCTAAAAGGATATTTTACGGGCGAAAAGCTTGGCTCTGTTCTTACAAACACCGACTGCGGAGTTTTTGGAGTGTATGCAGAAAAGCCAAAAGAAGCAACTCGTCTATGCCCGATCGGCTTAAAAAGCGAAATTAAAAATGGAAAAGCAACTGTTATATGTACAACCGGTGATGACGGTGCAAAAGAATATGAAATTGAAATTTCAGCGATCAACGAAAATGCCTCTCAAAATTCAAACAAATGCTTTACTGTAAGGATTACCGATCAAAAGCTCATAGAAAAAACAGGCGGAATCGTCCAGGGTATGAGCGGATCTCCGATAATTCAGAACGGAAAAATAGTTGGCGCAATAACCCATGTTATGATAAACGATCCCACCACGGGATATGGAATTTTTATTGAAAATATGCTATCGATGACCGAAAGATAAATTAATGGAGCCGTCTCATTTAGATGAGACGGCTCCATTTTTAACAGGGGTTTATGGGGGAGTGTTTTTACAAACAAGAGCTCACTGCGAAGATTTTGTCGGGCTATTGATCACCACAGACGAAAGCAGTGTGCGGTTTATTACACCCTTATTGCGCCTGTCGTCCATGGCGCAAAAAGGGTTTGTTTTACCGCACACTGCTTTCGTATGTGGTTAGCTACTCTATAGTGAAAACTCGCAGTGTGCTTTTATATGTACACGATAAATCAAAATTTATATTAGACAATACCTTTTCAATTTGCATAAATAATGCTTACCATCTCATTATCAATGAATCGGCTTGTATCTTCGCAATCTGTAACAAGGTAATCACATCGCAAACAGACATCAAATTATAAAGAGTAGTAGTATTAAATTTGCTTTTGTCGCACAAGAACACAGATTTGGCACTTTGCAATACAACGTTTTTTCTGAGTTGAGTTTCCGCCAGAGCGGTATCCACAATAATGCCGTTTTGATTCACACCGTGGCAGGTGAAAAAACAAATATAAAGGTTGAATTTACAATAAACTCTTCTGTAAAGCAGCCGGCATATGCCATGGGATTTTCTAAAAATTCTCCGGAAGTTGAATATGTTTTTATCACATGCTTTATTAATATTTGAGAAATAGGAATTTCCTTTGTAATCACTGTGACATTTTGCTTTTGGAGACATTAGTTCTGCCAGTTGTAAATTGATTTGAAAAATATAAAAATGATCGCTTTTGACCTTGACGGAACTCTTAAATAAAAACATAATATTTTAGGTAAAAAAGCTCTATGGTAAATACCGAAAGTTCGATATTTACCATAGAGCAAATTTTATTTAACTATAAATCTTATGTTTCAACAAAATCGTCTGCCTCGATTTCATTATCGCCATGCTCGGGCGGCTGATAAAGATCAACCTCCCAACCTGCGATAAATTGAGCGAGAAG
>JAZUQN010000221.1:0-17617 GCA_045605745.1 Eubacteriales bacterium | reverse complement strand
ACACTAAAGGCCCAAAGAAAAGTCACGATGCGTGAAGTTTATCGGTTTGGTGAATTTCTCATTGCATCGTTTGACATATTTTCCGAGAAAATATGTCCGTTTATTCGTCAAAATCGTATGGCAAAAGAAATGCCGCTCGGGGCGTTTCGCCTCTGCGGAGGCGACCGGCAATGTTGCCGGCTCCCAAAAACTTCCCCAAAAGTTTTATCAAAACTTTAATAGGTTAGCCACTGCCAACTCCCCGATAAATCAAAATTATTAGCACAAAAAACCAAGACCCATCCATTGATTTGATCTTGGTTTTTTTGTTATTTAATCTAACCTTTTTGATTTTATTCAAGAATGTTAGAGGTGATATAGTCAACACCCATTGCCGCAAGTCTCTCTCCATCCTCAGCCTTGTCAACCGTCCAGCAGTTGATCTCCATTCCGTTTTCGTGAATGATATCAACAAGCTCTGCAGTTACAGCACCGTAATGTATGTCAAGGTCAAGTCCGTTTTCCTTTAGCCAAACGATCAGCTCATCATTCCACTCGCTTGTGAGATACTGAACCTTTGCATCAGGCAAAAGCTCCTTAATCATAAGACAATCCTGTCTTCCAAATGAAATAAAGATGGTCTTATCAATATGATCAAGAGACTTTATGAGTTCGATCATTTCAGCATAGCCCTCAAGAATTGCGGGTCCCTTTAGCTCAAGGACACTCACCTTATCATATCTGTGGCAAATGCGGATATATTCTTCAAGAGAAGGAAGGCTGAGATCGCTTCTGATCATCTGCTTTGTGCCTTTATCCCAGAGTCTTATGCCTCTGACTGCGTCAAAGGGAAGCTCCTCAACATTTGCGTCGATTCCCGAGCAACGCAGAGTGCTTGCATCGTGGGTTATGATAAATTTGCCGTCGGCTGTGATATGCATATCCGTTTCAACTCCAAAATAGCTTCTGTTTCCGGCAGCAACAAAGGCAGCGTTGGTGTTCTCGCGTTCAAGACCGCTAACGCCGCGATGCGCTACCATTTTTACATTTTTCTTATCAAATTTAATAGTATTCATAGGAAATTCCTCCCTTTCCGTTTGAGACTATTATATACCCAAACAATTCCTTTGTCAACACAAAGAAGGCACTTTTTGTGAGGAAAATATGCAAAATGTTCTGACTTTTTGCGTTGTTTTTATCAGCCTTCTCTCATCGGCAAGGATGTTCCGTTTATAAGTCCCTCAAAGCAGGTGTCATCGGGATATTCAACCCTGACTCCTTCAACATGAAGATATCTGAGAGAGGCATAATTATATGTACTCAGCCGCCTGTCAAGAGCATCATCCGATTGGGCGGATACAAGTATTGTCTGTCCTTCGATAGCGGTGACAATCAGTGTGTGATAAAAATCCCCATCGTCATTTGCAAGCTGTATCACATCACCGGGGACAACATCACGTCGCCTAACCTCTCTCATAAAGGGCCCAACGCCTTCATTTGTGGTCATAAAATTATAAAAAAACTCAACTCCCGTCCAAGCAGGGGCACGATCACTTGAGGAAATGTAATACCAACCAAATGTTGGAGTATAATTCATAACACAGCTTCCGGCAAGAACACTTTGTGAAACGAAATTTGTGCAATTTCCGCCTTGTCCCGTAAAATCTGTAAAAAGCGGATTGCGATCAAGTGCCCAGCGCCTTGCATATTCTATTGCTCTTTCTCTGTCGTAAGGCTTTACAAGTAACATATAGTTCCCCCTATCTTTTCTATATCTTTATTCTATCTTTATGCCGGCAAAGCTGAAATAGTGCTTATCCCTACTCTCTTTGAAATAAAATTTCAAAAAGCCCTTGAAGAGTGCATGGCAAAATGGTATAATTATTATGAATAATTATAGCCGGAGATGTAACTATGATAAAGATTTTTCATATGGCGGATCTACACCTTGACAGCCCCTTCTGCTCTGGGGATATAAAGCGCAGTGAAAATGCGCGAAGGCGTCAGCGTGATGTTTTTCGCCGTATAACAAAACATATAAGAGAAAATGAATATGACCTTGTGCTTATCGCAGGAGATCTTTATGACAGCGGATTTGTCAGCGTTGAAAGTGCTGAAATGATAAAGAGCGAGCTTGGCTCTCTTCAGTGTCCGGTTGTTATATCACCCGGAAATCACGACCCATATCTTCGAGGCAGTATATATAACAGTGGAGCTTTGCCTAAAAATGTTCATGTTTTTAATAGCGAAAATATGGATAAGTTTGATTTTGACGAGCTTGGCGTAAGCGTTTGGGGATATGCCTTCTGCGGCCCAACTCACCGCCATAACCCTCTTGCAGACATAAGTATCGAGGGGGAAAACATTAACATTTTGTGTGCTCACAGTGAGGCAGGCGTACCACTTTCTCCCTATGCTCCAATGACTTATGGGGAAATGGAACAGGCAGGCTTTACATATTGTGCACTTGGACATATACATAAAGCCCCCCCGGTGTATCAATCCCCCTCTGTCCTCTGTGCATACAGCGGATTTACCCTTGGCAGAGCATTTGACGAGATAGGTCCGGGAAGCGCACTTTCGGTTTCGATATTTGAAACGGGAGAAAAACCCCAGATCAACATTGAAAAGCTTTCTTTCTCCGATTACTCCTTTGAGCTTTTGCCCTTAAATGTAACCCTTTGCCTCAGTAATGAGGAAATTGTTGCTTCGATCCTCTGCAAAATGGCGGAAAAGGGCTATGGAAAGAACCATGCCGTGAGGGTTGTGCTTGAGGGATTTCTTGATTCGGATTTTATCCCCTCTCTCGGTCTTATAGAAAGAAGATGCAGCGATGCTGTTGACTATTTTGAGATAAAAGACAATACTCTGCCACTTGAGGATGACGATATTCTTTCTCGTGATATGACCATCAGGGGCGAATTTTACCGCCTGATGAAAAGCAAGATCAACTATGAGGGAGACAATGAGCTTATAGCAAGTGCACTGCGCATTGGCCTTTGTGCCCTTGGTGGAAGAGATCTCTCTGTATTTTTAGACGATGGCGACAGCCTGAATTTAGATGAGGAGGCATAACGCATGAAGATAATTAACATAAACATTATAGAATTTGCCTCTATCAAAAACCGTTCTATCGATTTTGTTCCGGGTCTGAATATAATAGAGGGAGAAAACGAGTCCGGAAAAAGCAGTATTCTTTCCTTTATTAAGTTCATTTTATACGGTCTGCCGCGCAGAGCCTCGGGCGACATTATAAGCGAAAAGGAACGGAGCTTTTCATGGGACGGCGGCATTGCCGCAGGATCAATGACCGTTTCAACTAAGCTTGGAGATTTTAGAATCGAAAGAAGCGCAAGAGAAAGCATCAGAGGAGAAAAAGTAAGCATCATTGATCTTGCAAGCGGAACGCCCGTGCACAAGGGTGAGGTGCCCGGAGAGCTGTTCTTGGGAGTGCCGGCATCAATATTTGAAAGCACTGCCTTTGTCAAACAGCTTGGATGCGGAAGCATAGACGGCAGCGAGCTTGGAAACGCCCTGCAAAATCTGCTTCTTTCTGCAGATGAAACACTCGATAGTGAAAAAGCCATTTCAAAGCTTGATGGGATAAGGCGCAAGCTTCTTCATAAAACAAAGCAGGGGGGCTCCATCTATGAACTTTCTCTAAAGCGTGACGAATATGCGGCACGCCTCTCCTCTGCCAAGGAAAAGGCTCTTAAAATTGCCGAATACGAAGCGTCATATGAAAGCCTTAACAGAGTTTTTGCAGAATCAAAGGCAAAGCTTGAGGAAAATCGCAAGCTCTGTGAAGCATATGATAAAAAACAACAGCTTATACGCTTTGAAAGCTTGCACAGCGTCAAGGCTCGAATAGGAGCTATCGAAAAGGATATCGAAACTCTTAAAACAGAAAAATGCCATCTTGACTTTGTGCCCGACAGCACCTATCAGCGTGAGCTTCTGCTGGCAAGCAGAGATTATACATCCTCCTTTGAAGAATACAGCGAGAAGAAAAAGGCTTATGAAAGAGCCGAGGG
This sequence comes from Eubacteriales bacterium, assembly GCA_045605745.1. Lineage (GTDB taxonomy): Bacteria > Bacillota > Clostridia > Oscillospirales > CAG-272 > SIG710. Next base: position 13,604 of record JAZUQN010000221.1, on the reverse strand, counting down.
CGATGTGCCGCCTCAAAGCGACAACATAAAGCTTGCAGATAAAATTGAAGAAGTAGGCGGTGCAGATGAGATCGCACACAGAATAAGCAAAGGGGAGAAAAACGCATCAAGGCTAAAGCTTTTCGGAATCTTATCTCTTGTTTTGGCGATTCTTTCAACCGGTCTTTTGGCTTTTGCTCTTGCGGCAGTTGTCTGCAATTTTCTTCTCCTTCCGCCAAATCTTCCCGGACCTCTTGCTTTTCTTGAGGACCCTATCATGGCGGCTGTTTTCGGCGCAGCTTCTGCTGTTCTGATCACACTTTCTGTAGTTTTGCTTGTGAGATCCTCAAAGCACCGTAAAGCCTCAAAGGCTCTTTGCCTTGCATTTAGTCTTGGGGCCGGACTGGCTGAAACAGAAATGCGCCTTGCTCTTGAAGAAAATATTAGGGCAAGAAATATGCGAAATGAAAAGATGGCTTATGCCGAAAAGCTTTCGGCAGAATGTGACATCCTTCTCGATAAAACAGGAAAGCAGAGAGGTATCCTTTGTGCTCTTCTTGAGAAAATCGGAATATCCCCTGAAGATCATGCTACACCAAAGGTGCTGTCCGGCATAGTTTCTGATGCTCTTGCAAGCTCCTCAGAGCTTTGCAAACAAATGGACGAGCTTCTTCACGACCTCTCAAAATATAAGGCTGTTATGGCAGAGAGAGAGAAAGAGGTTGCTGACCTTGATGAAGCCGAGCTCCGTAAATCTCTTTCCGAGGAGATACTAAATAAACTCTCCGGTGTAAACATCACAATGCTTCGCCGTGAGCATGACTTTTTGCGCTCGAAAGTTGAGCAATCAGAGCAGAAAAAATATTTTTATGACAGAGAGCTTATCGGACTTCGTGCCAGGGCAGAAAACCCTCTTAAAAGCGAGGCTCTGCTGAGAAAAACAGAGCGAAAGCTCCAAAAGGAGATAGCTCTTCACGATGCTCTTTCCCTTGCGGCTAACTGCATAAGAGAAGCCGCAGAAGCTATGCAAAGAAATGTCACTCCTCGTCTTCGTGCAAGGGCAAGTGAATTTATGAGCTTTTTGACAAACGGAAAATACAGGGAGCTTGGCATCACTCCCGAATTTCGCATAACCGTCAGCACAGACGGCGTCACACGCCAGATAGAGGCTCTCAGCGCAGGCACAAAGGATGCGGCATATCTATCTGTGCGCCTTGCCCTTATAGCCGTGCTCTATAGAGGAGAAACACCTCCTCTGCTTTTTGACGAGGTGCTTTCGCAAATAGACAATACAAGAGCAGCGGCCATTTTAAAAATGCTTTCTGATTATTCCGGGGAGGAAAGTCAATGTCTGCTGTTTTCCTGCCATACTCGTGAAGCATCAATGATAAAGGCAAATGTTATAAAGCTTTAATATTGGAAAGGAGACAAGGCTATGAATATAGACATACACCAGCCCGTGACAAAGCTGAAGAATGTTGGCCCTGCAAGAGCTACCGCACTGTCAAGGCTTGATATAAAAAGCATAGGAGATCTGCTTTGTCTCTATCCAAGAGCCTATGAAAACCGTGGAGAGATAAGGCTTCTCTCCGACAGCATAGAGGGAGAAAAGCAGGCTCTTTGCCTCGTTATCGCAACTTCACCAAAAAAAGCCCTTATAAGAAGAGGAATGTCCCTTCTTAAATTCAGGGCATATGATGACAGTGCAACTGTCGAGATAACATATTTTAATCAAGACTATCTTGCGGAAAAATTCGTTCCCGGCAAGGTTTTTCGCTTTTACGGCAAGGTTGACAGAAAGAAAATGCCCTCAGGCAAGGACATCTTTTCAATGAGCTCGCCTGCGGCAGAGCTTGTCAATGAGGAGATTGGTGAATTGCCGCCCCTTATACCCATTTATCCCCTGACGGAGGGTTTAAATCAAAATCTTATATCAAAGCTTATCGGAGAAGTTCTCACAAGCGGGCACATAAAGGATCCTCTGCCCGAAGAGATACGCATGAGAAACGAACTTGCCACAAGAAGCTTTGCGCTGAAAAATATTCATTCGCCTTCATCTTTAGGTGATCTTAGTGCTGCCAGAAAACGCCTTGTTTTTGATGAGTTTTTCAATTTTGCCCTTGGCATAAGCCTGTCAGGTAAGGATAAAAAGACTATTGTCGGCGCCCATCCGTGCTCTGAGGCAGACATATCTTCGCTTATAGGTCTGCTGCCGTATTCGCTGACCTCAGCTCAGGAAAAGGTTATATCCGAAATCGCAAGGGATATGTCTAAAAGCACTCCAATGAGCCGTTTGCTTGTTGGAGATGTGGGGTGCGGAAAGACGGTGTGCGCTGCCGCCGCTATGTTCATAGCCGTTAAAAGCGGTATGCAGGCAGCACTTATGGCTCCAACCGAAATCCTTGCTTCACAGCATTATAATGATTTGAAGTCGCTTATGGAAAAGCTTAATATAAGAGTCAGACTTCTGACAGGCTCCACATCTGCCGCTGAAAAGCGAAGAATTTATGCGGAAATGGCGGCAAAAGAGACGGGAGAGCGAGTAGATATTGTTATTGGAACTCACGCTCTCCTCAGTGACGGAGTTAAATTTTCTTCACTTGGACTTGTTGTAACAGACGAGCAGCACCGCTTTGGTGTAAAGCAACGCTCTGCCCTCAGTTTAAAGGGGAATTTTCCTCATATGCTGGTTATGAGTGCAACTCCGATTCCACGTTCTCTTGCTCTCACTATATATGGCGACCTTGACCTTTCCATTATTGATGAAATGCCTCCGGGAAGACAGAGGGTTGATACTTTTTATGTTGATGAAAGCTATCGTTCGAGGCTTCTTGCTTTTATAGATAAGCTGACAGCAGAGGGCGGACAGGTTTATGTGGTATGTCCTGCCGTTGAAGAAAAGGCGGAGGAAAACGAGGATGAGAAAAATGAGCTGACAATAGATGAGCTTTTATCGACAGAGGAATTTTCGTATGGTGAAGAGAAAAGCTATGTGCCGCCTCTTAGAAGCGCAGTGCAATATGCCAAAACGCTTTCCGAAAGTCTGCCACACCTTAATATTGCCTTTGTTCACGGAAAGATGAAATCTGCGGAAAAGGATGCCACAATGAGGGCTTTTTCTGAAGGAGAGATCGATGTACTGGTTTCAACAACAGTTATAGAGGTTGGCGTAAATGTACCAAACGCCTGCCTTATGATAGTTGAAAATGCCGAGAGATTTGGTCTGTCACAGCTACATCAGCTCAGAGGAAGAGTTGGAAGAGGGGGACGCAAGAGCTATTGTGTACTGGTGTCTGACAGCAAGGGAGAAAATGCACGCACAAGACTTGACACAATGAAAAATATATACGACGGCTTTACAATAGCCGAAAAGGATCTGGCGATGAGAGGACCGGGCGACTTTCTTAAGAGTGCTGCAAAGGCTGAAATACGCCAAAGCGGGGCACTGCGGTTCCGTCTTGGTGATATGTGTAACGATTCACTGCTTCTATCTGCTGCCTTCAGAGAAGCAAAAGCCCTGATCAATGGTGGAGAGCCTCAAAGTGGTATAAAAGAAATTTTGTCTGAGGTAAATGGGCTGTTTGATGTGGAAAACAATTATTGATTTTGACACTGGCTGCAATCAAACAGAAGTTTATAGGGGAGTTAAATTTTACTAAAAATAGCACACTGCTTTCGTCTGTGGTTAACTACTCTATAGTGAAAACTTCGCAGTGTGCTCTCCAATGTCTCCCCGATAAATCAAAATTTTAAAGCAAAGGCGGAAAACCATCTGGTTTTCCGCCTTTACTTTAGTTCCAAGAAGTAACCCTTGAGAGTGTCCACGCGCCATGATCTCTTGATATATAATAGATCCTTGCCTCTGCACCGTATGCTGTCTGCTCGGTAACTCCATCCTCCCTTAAAGCATCTTTATTGCTTTGTGCAGCCACGTAGTAAAAATTGTTTCCAAGAGAAATACAGCCGTTATCGCCTTGAAGCTTTGTGTTTATTCCGCAGATCTTTGCCGCATATCCCGTTTCGCCATAAACCACCGCCTCGTGATTCTCTATGCCGCCTTTCTCGCACACACACTGCATGGTGGCAATCCAGCCGATGAGACGCTCTTCTGTATTGCCGTCATTATCGAGGTCCTTTGAGTCGGTATACTCTTCAGAATATTCAAGAGCAATCCTATAGTTTTCGCTGTTCTTGGGAACGCTCTGTCCAACCTCTATCTCTCCGAGATATATTTTCCTTGATCCATCAACAACAGTTAGCGAATCCTCGGGAAATTCATTGTTTTCTTCCGAGCGGCCGTATGTCCAAAGCAGATAATCACCGGTTGTCTTATCATAGCAGATAACCTGCGTTCCATACGTATGATATCCGCAATAAAGATAAAGGTTATATTTTATATTTATCGTGGTGTTATCGTCGTTTGTAATTCTTTCATATGTCAGCGGAAGAAGATTCTCCTCTGTAATATCGTCAAAATCGAATACCATTATCTGCTGATTGTCATCATCATAGCGGTATGTGTCATAGGAACCCTGTGTTCTGACTGCAATTAAATAATCCTTATCATCATCAACCTCAACATCCGCCTGAAGCACAGTGCCAGCTGTGTAGACACTGCCGTCAGACGCAGTTATATCTTCCTTTAATACATATCCCTTTGGCAGAATATAGCCCTTTCCCGGCAGCTTTCCAACAGTAATTCCGTCAATTCCTCCGCCGCCAAACCTTGCAACATCATTGCCCTCAGAATTTTTAAATGTTCTGTCTGTGGAAAGCTCTGCAATGTTGATTCCATAAAGCAGCGGCTCTTTGTTATTATCCTGAATATATCCACCCTTATCATCAAAAACGCTGTCGTCAAGCACACCGATATATCTTTTGTACTTGCTAAGTGCGGTTTTGCTTATGCCAAGGCCGATATATATCTTGCCCTCATGCCAATATAGATTTCCGAGATGGCAGGAAAGAGAGATAAGCTCATCAGACACCTTATAAACGCCCATTTCCTCGCCCTCTTGATTGACCTTAACAATAAGACCCGTAAAGGAAAAATAAACATTGCCCTCATCATCCATAGTCATTCCCTGGAGATGCTGAGCACCGTAGATAGGGTCACGCTCGCTGTTCAGATATCTGGTATAGCGGTTTGGCGTTGCAACGGTTGGTACAAAAGAGCTGATGCCCTCTGCATAATTTGAAACATAGGGTTCTCCGGCCGAAATTTTGCCGTCAACAAGGCAGTTTTCGATAAAATAATACACCCCATTCGTTATGGAAATATCCGAATATCCCATAATGACGATATTTTCTTCAAAGGCGCCAACCGCAAAATCCAATTTGTTTTTAAGCAGAGCTCCGCCTTCCTTTGACGCACCTCTTGTGGTGTTTCCGATAACTATTTCATTTTCCGATGCATCACTGCGGTCTGTTTTAAGCTCCGGTCTTTCCCCCGTCAGCTTTGAAATCGTAAGCTGCAGCTCGGTGGCAAGCTCTTTTACCTTGTCGCTTGCATCCTCAGAGCGAATTATGGTGTATTTTTTCGCCTCCGGAGCCGGCTCTTCAGTTTCCGGCGGAGCATTGCCTATCTCGGAAGTGTCACTTCCGCTTTCAACATCGGTTTCTACCTTGTCGCCACAGCCAAAAAACAGAAAGGCAGTACAAAGCAGGAGACATAATATAGCATAAATCTTTTTCATTTTTGCTCCTTGTTTTTTTATAAGTAAGTTAAAAAGGAACCTATGGGACTGCCAAAATCGGCAGTCCCAAGGATTTATATCACCATGAAGTAACTCTTGTAAATGTCCATTTGCCGGTCTTGCGGCTAAGGGCGTAAAGTCTCGCCTGACAACCGTAAGCCGTTTGTGTTGTTGTTCCGTCAGCTTTGTAAACGGTTTCACTTGTCTGAGAAGTGATATAGAAAAAGTCATTTCCAAGTGAAATACAGCCATTATCACCCTGAAGAGTTGTGTGAAGACCGCATATCTTTGCCGCATATCCTGTTTCACCATAGACAACAGCCTCGTGATCTTCGATATCCTCTTTGCCGCAAACGCATTTGAGTGTAGCTACCCAGCCTATAAGACGCTCGCTTGTGTCACCGTCATTATCCAGATCCTTTTCATCGGTATAGCAGGATGCCCATTCGCTCGCCATTGAATACATATCGCTGTCCGCAGGAACGCTTTGACCAACCTCTATCTCTTCAAGGCGCAGCTTCTTTGAGCCATCGATAACATAGAAGGAGCCATCCGGGAACTCATTGTTTTTGCTTGCTCTTTCATATGTCCAAAGCTGGTAATCGCCGGTTGCCTTATCATGACAGATAACCTGTGTGCCATATTCGTGATAACCGTTATAAACAAACATATTATATTTGATGCCAACAGTTGCACCGTCATAATCTGCAGCAACTCTGTCATATGACATAGGAAGAAGATTTTCGCCATCTACAATGTCATCAAAATCAAATACCATAACCTGCTTGTTGTCGTCATCATAGCGATATTCGTCATAGGATCCCTGAGTTCTTACAGCAACGATGTAATCCTCGGTATCTGTAACCTCAACCTCCTCGCTAAGCACGGTGCCTGCCGTATAAACCTTACCGTTTGAAGCAGTAATGTCTTCCTTAACAACATATCCTGCAGGAAGAATGTAACCCTTGCCGGGAAGCTTGCCAACAGTGATACCGTCGATACCACCGCCACCGAATTTTGCAAAGGTTGTACCGCCCTCGGTTGTGTAGTTTTTGTCATAAGAAATCTCTTCAATGCAAACTGCCTTCATAAGAGCGTTTTCATCGGTATCCTGAACATATCCGTTATAATCGGTAAACACGCTGTCATCAAGTACACCGATATATCTCTTGCCACCCGAAACGGCTGTGTTTGAAAGTCCAAGACCAATGTAGATTTTGCCTTTATGCCAATAGATATTACCAACGTGCATAGAAAGTCCGCTAGTCCACTTGCTTGCAACCTTATAAACGCCCATGGTTTCACCCATTTGGTTTACCTTAACGATAAGCCCTGTGAAGGAAATGTAAATATTACCCTCATCATCTATGGTCATACCCTGAGGATGCTGTGCTCCGTATATCTGATCCGGATCAGGAGTTGCATATCTTGGATATTTTTTAGTTGAAATGGTTGGAGTATATATTATGGATTCATAGAAATCCGGGGCAACGCTTCCCATATCAGCAATGTTCACAACGATGGCCGATGTTTCGGAAAGAGCGATTTCAACAGGGATAAGTGCCATTGCCTCTTCGATAATAGCATCTGTAACTGTCACTCCTCTTTCACTTCTTATAAATGGAATATAAGAAGCGCTATCCGAGCTTTCCTTAATGAGAGTAACTGTTATGCCCTCGTTTGCGCCAACCGTTGTTTCTCTGACCGAAGTGTCAGCACCCTGAAGCAAGGTGTTCCAAACAGATTTTTCATCAAGCTCGGCTGTGAGGATCTCGGTGATATCAGCGTTTTTGTACATACCAAGGGTTATATCATAAAGATTGAACACTTCATTGCCTGCGCTATCCTTATGATTAATATGGGAAATAAGCTCGTTTCCATCCTCATCAATGCAAATGATATATGCACCGATATACAGATCTCTTGTATGATTCTCGGCATATTTAACAACAGAGCCTGCAAATTCTATATCGGTAGTAGTGTTATGAAGAATGTTACCAACGATATCTCCACCCTGTACAACCGGAATCTTCTTGATAGCTGTTCCATAGGTGGTGTATTCACCGTGAACAAGCTTCATATCAACGCCCCAGTAGTTATATTCGTTTGCGGGAGCCATGATAACGCCCCACTCCTTAAGCTCATAGCCGTTTGCTGCAAGCTTCCGGCCCTGAGCCTTATCGAATGTAAACATTCCGCGAAGACCGTTGTAGTCCTTATATCTGATCTTAAAGCCATCAGCAGTTATTGCATGGAGGTCAATCACATTTGCACCAAGCTCCTGCAATGCGGCAACAGTGTTTTCTTCAAAGCAATGCACAACAGCATTCTGTGGGAAGGTAGCAGCTGTTGCGGAGGAAAGACCGATATCCGCCTTTTCTATAACTATTTTGCTGAGCTTATCACAGCCGCTGAATGAGCCTGCGCCAATTGAAGCAAAGCAATCGGGAATAAACAGCGTCTGGAGGCTTCGGCAGTTAGCGAACATATTTGAGAAAACTGCTATAGAAGAAGCGTCTGCATTGTATTTATCGAGATTTCTTGGCATGATAACACTCTTAATAGAATAGCAGTTATAGAACATATTTGACTGAGCATAGCCATTTTTATTCCACCAAGAAAGGTCTATAACCTCATCATATGTGTTGTCAGAGCCATAGCTGACGGTGGTAAGAGATGTACAGCCTGAGAAAAGACCATTTGTTTCTTGAGAGCTGCGGCGAATTGTGTGTATGCCGCCCATATGAACATGCTTAAGATTTGGCAGATTTGAGAAAGCAGAATTGTTTTTCTGATACCATATATATCCTGTAAAGCTATTATCAACAAAGAAATATTCTATGGCATCCTTCCAAACTGCCTTCCAAGCAGGCCAAGTTGTCTGATTTTGGCCAACATCAAAGTTATTAGAGTTGGTTTCTGTGATGTTTAGCGTACCTGTTTCTGTATCAAAGGTCCATGCGAAGTTTGAAAGTGACATTTCGCGAACAAGCCACTCATCGCCCATCATTTCAACGGTGTAATACTGATGGTCGATATTATCCGCATCCAATGCGCGCAAAGCCGCTGCCGCAGAGCCACTTGGATATGTATAAACCGTGATAGATGTAGAGTCTGCACTTCCAAGCGAAAGCTCGCCATCTATCTCGGCGGTCTTTGCAATGTAGATTACCGGAGTTGTGTTTTTAAATGCTCCGCTGAATGCATCGGGAGCAAGTACAGTAACATTACGAAGGTCGATAATGCCTTCTCCATCGAAATCTGCACTATAATAATCGCTATAAAGAGCAACTGTATCAAGATCAGCAAGATCCGCAAAGCTGTTTGCGCCAAGAGAAGCAAGTGTCCCCGGAATTGCAACGCTTCTGAGGGCAGTAAACTGAGCAAAGAAGCCCTCTGAAACCTCTGTTATGCCTGTGCCATCATCAGCGATAACCTCTGTGATCTTTGCGAGATACTCAGATGGAATATTATCAGAAGAAAGCGCTGTGCCCTCTGTTGCTGTCACCTTTGAAATAAGTAGTGTGTAGCCTGAGGCATCACCAACAACATCGCTGTTTTCACGAAGCATATATGCAAAACCGTTGCCTGCCGCAAGAAGATTTCCGCCGACAGAAAGGGTTGCCTTTGTATATGTATAGCCAAATGAATTTATTGTGTCAACCTGTGCCTGTGAAGCACAAACAATTATGAGCCCTTCAACATCCGGGAATGCAGTTGCTGCATTAATAGCAGTATTAGCACTCCTCAAAACAACCTCACTGAGATTTATACAACCAGTGAAAGCATTTGCGGCAATGCTGAGATAAGATGCTGTTATTTCAATTTTTGTAAGAGATGTGCAATTCTTAAAGTAATTAGATGCAACGCTTACGGCAGGCTGTGATGTTTCATTAGGAGTCAAATCTGAAGAAAGAATCACATTTTTAATTGAAGAACAGCCTGAAAACATATCATTCATTGCCAAGTCCTGTTTTCTCCAGCCCGAAAGGTCTATAATCTCATCATATGTTGCATCTGCACCTGAGCTAATAGTTGTAAGTGAGCTGCATCCTGCAAACATACCGTTTCCATTGGTCATTCTTCTGAGGCGGTATGTAGTTTTGTCGAGATGTATGTGCTTAAGATTTGGCAGATTTGAAAAAGGCGATTCTTGCTTACGATATTCAATTCTGTAACCGCCAAAATTCATCACGAAGAAGGATTCGATCGCATCCTTCCAAACAGCTTTCCAGGTCGGCCAACCGGTGTAGTTTTCAAGAAAAGCAAAGGAGGTAGAGTTACTTGCCGTTTCTCCCGCAGGTGGGAATACTGTTAACTTTCCTGTCGCAGTATCAAATCTCCACTTGAAAACAACCGTTCCGGAAGCATTTTTGCAGGAGCCTTCAAGAAGGAGTAAGTCATCCCCTGTCTGCTCTGCGGTGAGATAAGAGAAGGCAACATTGTTGTTTCTCATGTATGTTGTAAAGTCATTTGTTGGATAAACAAAATATGAAACAACTGCATCCTCTGCAAAAAAGTTAAGGCTTGCAACCACTTCTGTTGCTGTTGTTGTATCCTTGCCAATATAAACTGAAACAGTCAGTGCTGAAGAAGAGCCGCTAAAAGCATCCTCTGCTAGAGTTGTTATACCGAGCAAGTTGATTATACCCTTGCCGGCGGTGCTGTCGGCGGTATAGGCTGTATAGTCAACAAGAGTGGTGAGGTTTGGCATATTGGCAAAAGCGCCTGCACCAATAGCTTTAAGAGTTGAAGGCACCGCCACAGTGTGAGCAGCAAAGCCCTTAAAGAAATCGGCAGAAATTTCGGTGATTCCGGTGTTTTCTGTAATAATAATTACGTTTACAACGCTTCCGAAATCAATGGCGATATCGGTAGAAAGCACCGTTCCGCTTGTTGCTTCTGCCTTGTCAATGGTTAGAACTCCGTCAATTATCTGATAGTCAAAGCCTGTACCGTCAGAAAGGAGGTTGCCGCTAGCTTGAAGCTTAATGGTTACTTTTTGAATATCAACAATCGCACTAAGAGCCGTTGCCTGTGCAACAGACGAACAGTTTATCACAAGATTCTCGTTATCCGGAATAACCATTCCATCCGGAATTGTAAGCTCGGGGTTTGCAAATGTTATCTCGCTCAGTCCCGTACAGCCGGTAAGCGCAGTTGCCGCAATCGTCTCAACATTCTCGGGGAATGTGATAGATGTGAGTGCCCGGCAGTTATAGAACGCATTGCCATTTACCGATGTTACCCACGAAGGAATCTCAATGACGGAAAGAGCATAGCAATTATAAAACATATGAGTATTAATATATTTATCAATGGATGTGGGCAATATTACCGTTGTTACCTTCTCACAGCCATAAAGCATATATCTTGTGTTAAATATGTTTGAGGCCTCCTCAATTGATTTGGAAAAATACAAAGAAGAAAGGTTAACTACTCCTACTGCTTTTTCCTGCCCTTTTCCCCATACCGTTGTTAAGTTTGTGTTATTAGCAAAAGCGCCTCCTCCGGTTGTTCCGTAATTAGAACCGCTACCGGCCCAAGTGTTAACAATTTCAGTAACTCCGCCTAAGTATATAGTTTGAACACTAGGCCAGTTTGCAAAAACAGACTGACCATGCTGATACTGAAGCTTGGTAAATTGATCATCAAGCACAAGATGCTGTACTTGCTTTCTGAAATCATTGTATTCCAGACGCCATTGAGCAAAGGCATTGCTGCTGCTTTTAGATTCATCATATGCAACTAAAGTTTTGTTTGTTCCAATGGGTGAAATAGTCAGCGTATATGTGTCGGGATCGTACACCCAAGAGTATTTTCCCGGTTCCTCACCTGTCAGACCTGCGGCTTTTGTACCCTGGGCCGTAATGAACACATCACCGTCAACCGAAGGAATTGACACCTTGCCGTCAGCATACACCGAGGAGGTTATGTCGACTCCATCCATTGTAACAGTTACGCTCAAATTTTCATAATAGGTATCAAGCGTAACATTTGTTTCATAGCTGCTGCCCTTTGTTACATAAAAAGCTCCATTGCTTATAGATGCGGCATCGGAGTGGAAGCCGATATTCTTATAATAATCTGTTCCAAGCATGGCATTCATAACCGCAACAGACATAAGATCCATACCCATGTTGCCGGGATGGAGATGCTGATCGGTTATGTAGATATCAAAAAGTTCGGGCTCACTGGAAAGTCCGCAGTTTTCAAAATCAATGAGCTTTGCACCCATTTCCGAAGCAACGGTTCTCATCTCAGCATTTGCCTCGGTGGGCTGACCCACATCGGTCTTTCCCTCAAGAACCGGATTTCTGCGAGGAAGTAAGTCTGCGCAGTATATATCTGCCTCAGGGTATGCTATCTGCATTTTGTGAAGCATTATAGCGTATGCTTCGAGCACTGTTGTGGGGGTAGCATAGCTATAGTTTCCGTCAGCTTCGCTGTAGACGATCAGTGTGTCATAATCTATTGCGGAGGCTGTTCCCCAATTTGATTTGTTATGAGTGAAATCGTTTGTTCCCAAAAACACCCAAATGATATCAGGCAAAATCGGTGTTTCGCCTCTGTCATTGTGAAGATTTACGCAACGTGTAACATATCCGGCGGAATTATTGGTTTCGGTTCCCTTGTTGTTGTTAAGGACCATACTTCCGGACCAAGAATTGTTTACGCACAACTCCATACCAAGCGTATCGATGACCTGCTGCCACCATTTGTCAGCCTGACCTGAGGAATAATAAACAGCGTTGCTGCCAATCGTAGTGTTGTATGCAGTGCTGTTTGAAACGCCCTCCATAGTTGAGATGCTGTCACCGATTATTGATACCTTTTTACCCTCAAAAGAGCTTATTAATGCATCAATATCTGTGGGGGTTGCCCCGTCCTCTGTTGCGACGGTTGCAACAGAAAAGGCTACAAGAAAAAGCGCCAAAACAAAGACTAATGTTAAAAGTTTTCTTTTCATTTCTTCCTCCGAAATTATATAAAAAGTTTTTCTTGCGCATTAATGACAATATCACATTGTCCTATTATACATATTCTACTATATACTGTAAATAATTGCAATATTTTTGGGCAATATTGAAAAGCATTTTGTGAATTTAACATCAAATCTAACAAATAACGCCCCAAAAACGTCTGTTTGGGGTCATTTTCGTGTTAATTTCCAAAATTTTCTGTTACATCCTCCCTTATTTATTTTTTTGTCAGTTTTTTCTCTAACCATGGATGATTTTAGAGAGTTCTTCCGGCGTCAATTTGCTATGCATAAAAAATAAAGCGGGTACACAAATTGAAGTGAACACCTTTTAGTTCACTTCAAATGCGTATCCACTTATTCTGACACCCTATCATACGATCATTGTTTACAATTTCTGTGGCTCTGATGCGGATGTTATTCCTCCGGGCAACCAAGTCATTTGATTATCGGTTTTGAGCCGTTCGGTTATACCCTCACATTTTGCCATCTGTTTTACAAACCTAAAAAACATATCCTCAGCCTGCTTGTCAATGCCAGCAAGGTAGCTGTTCAGTTTGCCGCTTGTCCGCAGATTGGCATATCTCACCTTGTGGTGTTGCTTGATATCCCTCAAATGTCTTTGTCCCCATATGTCAATTTCAACTTGTTTTTCGTCGGGTAGGATTAGATTAGGAATGAGATAACGGTTTTCCTCACGATAAGTTCCACTCATTTGTTCAAATAATGATTTTATATTAGTATTCTCCGTAAATATTTTAGATTTTAATGCAATTCACTCTGTCGCAACCACCTTATAAACACGCCGTTGTGGCACCTGCTCTATCGCAGGTGCCACAACTTACTCCCTTTTCTTTGGCGCCCCTTGATGGGCTACAGGAACCAAGGTTTGCGGGTTTATTTATCCAATCTCAATATCCTCACACCGCAAACCTATACTAAATTTT
>JAZUQN010000220.1:0-2389 GCA_045605745.1 Eubacteriales bacterium | reverse complement strand
AAATCACCATTTGCAGGACTCCAAAATCTCCAAACCGTTAAAATAGACACAACAAGATGGCTTCTTAGCAGCTCGTCTCTTTTCGAGGGATGCACTTCTCTCACTTCTCTCGGCAATTCCTCAAACTTTGAAGAAGGCAAGATAAAGCTTTCGGGTTATAAAAATGAAAATCTCACCGGCGGCACCTGCAAGACCTTCTTCACAAATTGCAGCTCTATCACAAGCATTGATTTCACTGGCTTTATACCAATGAGCGACAATGGAACAACAACTCAGGCTCTCATCATTGGTTCGAACCTCCTTGCAGGATGTACTGCGTTGAAGGAAGTGATTTTGGCAGATGCAACAGTAATAAATGCAAACGCATTTAAAGATTGTACTGCCCTCGTGAGCATTACAATTCCCACTTCTGTTACTTCTATCGCCGCAGATGCATTCAGCGGCTGCACAGCACTCCGCAGAGTAACCCTTGAGGCTGAAAGCTTCACAAATGGACTTTTGACCTCCACTTCTCTGCCGGATATTGACGGACTCATAGTTTACTGTCAGAATGGAACAGTTGCAAAGGCTGTAAATGCGCTCGGATTCACGCTCACAAAGGCTGTTAGCATCGGTGGCATTGAAAACGGCGGCGTTAAGATGGAAGGCTTCTCAATTAAAATGGCAGGCACAAACGGTTTGCGCGGAATGTTCTCCTTTGATAATACTGTTATTGCCAAGAATAAGGAGCTTGGATTTACCCTTGTCGAATACGGTACCATCCTTGCTTCCGAGGCTAACAAAAATGCATACGGAACAGAGCTTGCCTTTGACGGTACAAATTTTGTCACACCGCATACTAAGGTTTTGAAAAAGGCCATCTGGAGCGACGGAGGCATTGCTAAAGGTGCAAAAATTTTGTCTACCTCCACAAGCGACACAACACGTTTTGCGGTCACTATTGTAGAATATACGGACAATTTTGATACAAATGTTTGTATGCTCGGTTATTCTGTTTGGATGGATGCTACCGGCAAATATCATTATTACTATGTAGACTGCGAAAACGATGAATTTGATGCAACAAGCATTTATAGAGTTACTCTCGGTATGTACAAATCCGGACATGTAAATAAAGCTAACGACCCCGATGGTGTTATTTGGAACACTCTCGTTTCGGGCGGTGCTGTTACACTTACAGCAGGTACTGATTATAATAATTCCGATATCTACTATGCGGCAGACGGCACTACAGCTAAGAGCTTCGGAAATACCTTCCGTGCTATCGACGTGCCCTGTGTAAGTCAGTCTCTTTCCGGAACGACCCTCAAATGTACCAATCTCGGTTCTACTTATTCCCTCTTTAAGGATGGAGACGGTTATGTGATAATCTTCCGTGCAGGAACATCCGGTGCGGCTCCCAAGCAGCTTCCTTCTCCCCAAGGTGGCGGATGGAGCGCTGCTCAACAGCAATTCTCAAGCACCTTTGCATCTAATGCAACAAATATTACTAATGCTCCCAACCCCGTCTTCACAAGCACCGCTGCAGCCAAGATCCAATATGCTATAATTGACGACGGAATAACAACTATTCCGAACAGCGCTTTCCAAAGCAACAATCAGATCAGAACCATTGTATATCCCGATACCCTTTCAAGTATCGGAAGATGGGCATTCGCTAATAATAAAGTTATTACAACGATGTTTAAAAAAGGCGACACTGCTGAGGTTGGAAAAATCGATTTTGCTAACTATACCGGCAGTATGGATACATATGGTTTGTTCCTTGAAGCAATATCCTTCTCAAAAATGTGCTTGCCTTCAAACCTCACTTCTCTCAGCACTATTACGTTTAACGGCACAACGCCAAAGAAAATTTGGGTTTCGGGAGGCACAGAGCCTAAATATGACGGAATCGTTGATCTTACAGGCGCAAATATCTCCACCGGTGACTCATCCTTTCAAAAGGTGAAAACTATCAACCTGATTATGCTTCACGATAATGCAACTCTTCACTCTACCAGAACGCTTGATCAGATGGGAAGCGGTGTTGTAACCGTTTGGACCGAGAATGAATCTAATGCAATCGCTACGGAAATTCAGAATATCAAAAACGGTGTAGTTTACACACAGAATGTTGACTATATTTTCGGCGTTAAGGCTTTGGACGCTTATCTCGCTGAAAAATACGGTTCATAACTAAAATTTGCAACGCAATAGGTATTGCATAGTAAAAATCAATTCAAAGGAGGCTGACTCGTCAGCCTCCTTTTCTACCAAAAAATTTTGCGAACACACTGCAATATATGATATCTTTCATCACTTCGCCTTTCGTAATGACAAACGCCGAGAGCTTTTCAACCCATAGCGGTGAATTTCTCGTCAAATATAATGTTCTTTCTCCACCCCA
>JAZUQN010000219.1:0-4594 GCA_045605745.1 Eubacteriales bacterium | reverse complement strand
GCAAAAGAGTGGAATGCGGCAATTGTTGAAAATGACTTTCTTCGTGCGGTATTTCTCCCTGAACTTGGGGGCCGACTTTGGTCTTTGATTGATAAAAAGAGTGGAAGAGAGCTGCTTTATAAAAATTCGGTATTTCAGCCAGGTAATCTGGCACTGCGCAACGCATGGTTTAGCGGCGGTGTTGAATTTAACATGGGAATTAAGGGCCATAATCCGCTGACCTGTGACTGTCTTTTTGCGGAGGTTGCAAAAACACCGGATGGTGATATACTTAATCTTTATGAATACGAAAGAATAAGAGGCGTTGTTTATACGATCAGTGCCTTCTTGCCGGAAAACAGCGATGTTCTGTATATAAGAGACCGGATAGAAAACCACTCAGATACAGAAAAGTATATGTATTGGTGGTCGAATATAGCAGTTCCTGAAACAAAGCATACAAGAGTTATCGTCCCGGCAGAAGATTCATTCCTTTGCTTCTATGATTGCGACCACTATCGGCTTGACAAAACAGCTATTCCTTATTCACTTGGAACAGATGTCAGTTATCCCTCAAACATACCTTCTTCAAGAGACTTTTTCTATAAGATTCCGGAAAATAAGCGTAAATGGATAGCTACTGCTGACGAAAACGGTTTTGGGCTTCTTCAGTGCTCTGATGATAAAATGATAGGCAGAAAGCTGTTTGTTTGGGGACAAAGCCAGGGCGGAAGAAACTGGAACGAATGGCTATCGGAGGAGGGACAAGCATATATTGAGATTCAGGCTGGTCTTGCACATACACAGCTTGAGCATATTCCGATGCCCGCAGAAACTACATGGGAATGGGTTGAAGCATATACCGCTCTCGAAATCGACCCACAAAAGGCACATGATAAAGCTTGGAGCACGGCGGTTGGCGCAGTTGAAGAGGTTGTAACTAGAAAAATTGGACATAGCAGAACTCTGAATTTCCCATCGGAAAGCAGCGTTACAGAGCGCAAGATCATTATGCAAGGAAGCTGTTGGGGTGGCATGGAAAATCTCATCAGAGAGAAAAAAATAAGCGCTTATCACGAATTTCCCGTTGATAAAAATGATAAATATACAAATGAGTGGCAAAAGCTTTATTTTGAAGGAGTTTTGAATGCGCCTGCTATCTGCGATAAGCCAAGCAGTTATGTTACCGGTGATTTTTGGGCTAAAAAGCTTGGAGAGCTAAAGGATAAGAACTGGTATTCAGAGCTTCACCGCGGTGTGGTTTTATATGCAAACGGAGATAACAATGGGGCAGAGAATGCTTGGCTCAGCTCGCTTGAATATGCCGCTAATCCTTGGGCTTATCGCAATGTATCAATGCTATATAAGAATGTGTATAAGGATATTGATAAGCCGAAGGACTATATTTTACGCTCTTTTGAGTTGCTTCAAACCGACAGAACTCTTACAACAGAGGTTGGAACGATTCTTACTCAGTGTGGCTCGGACTTGGAATGGTTAGAAATTTATGATAGCCTTAATGATGAGCTAAAAAATCACGGCAGAATTACCTTGCTTCGTGCAATTGCTCTCATGAATCTCGGACGCTACATTGAGGCAACAGAGATAATCAATGAAGATTTTGTTATGAGCGACATAAAAGAAGGTGAGCTTTCTGTTTCTCAGCTTTGGTTTGATCTCTACCGCAATGTTTATGCAGAAAAATTCGGTAAAAGAGATGATAAGGCTGCTGATGAGATGTATCCACTTCCCAAAAAGCTTGACTTCAGAATGCATGATTAATTTTAGCGGAGGCTCAATATGATTAAAAAGCCATTTTTGCCTGTAGAGTATGAAAAAAACGGTCTGTCGCACATCGTTAAAGTTGTTGACCGTGAATATGTTTTTGGAGCAAATTCTTTGCCTCAATCAATAAAATCGCAATCAAAAGAGCTGCTTTCCGGTCAGGTACGTCTTGTGGGAATAGAGGATGGTCAGAAAATCGTTTGGGATGTTAATTACCCTGAGAACGAAAGCGAAAGCTTTGTTCAAAGACGAAGCGAAGAGTCTCTTACTCTTTGCGGAGCACTTCAAAGTGAATTGTTTATAATTAACACCTCCATGACTGTTTCTTTTGACGGAAGTACTGATATTGATCTTAAGGTTATGCCAAGGGGAAAAACCGTTAGGCAGGAGGTAGGTCTTGAGACTCTTAAGCCAAGAGAATACAGACTTGAAAGACTGTGGCTTGAAATACCTCTTAATCAGGATATTGCTAAGCTATATTCGATGTATCCGTCGTCGAAAGTCAAGCTTTCTGATGGCCGTGTGATTCAGGACGGTGCTGCAGCTACCAGCGGAGCAGTTCCTCAAGCTGACGCAGAGCTCCCATTTAAGCCTCTTCTTTGGCTTGGCGATGAGAATATGGGATTGGGATTTTATGCTGAAAACGAAAAGAATTGGCAATGCGAGAATATCGGTAAAGCAATTGAGCTTATACACAAGGATGATTCTTTAGTTGTTCGCTTTCATCTTTTGGATAGCCATCCCAAAAGCTGGCAGGGCGAACTTAAGGATGGACATTTTCTATTTTATCCATTGACTTTTAAATTTGGTTTTATAGCAACTCCCGTTAAGCCTTTTCCAAAATCTCCATATTTACATAATGCGTTTCACATCGACTGTTTTGTCAAAATAAAAGGTAATTATATCGACTTTCTTTCGGAAAACAATAGATTTGACCGCTTGAAAGAAAAGGGTGTTGACACTCTTATCCTTCATGAAAAATGGAACAAGAGCCAAAACCGATTTGAGCTTTCCGAATATACCGGTGAGCAACTGAGACGAATTGTAAATGAAGCACATAAGCGAGGCATTAAAGTTTTAACTTATTTTGGATATGAAATATCCACCATTAGTGATGAGTGGTCAGAACTTGCAGATGATATAAGAAATGATAAAAACGGCGGTTTCATCAGAGCTTGGTACAGAGTTCCGTATCAAAGGGCCTTTATGTCCTGTTATAATAGCTCTTATGCTGATAATATGGTAAGCGGTATTGCAAGAGTTATGGATGAATATCATACCGATGGTGTTTATTTGGACGGAACGTCAACGATTTGGCAGTGTTCGTCTCTGAAACACGGATGCGGCTGGTATGACGATGAGGGTAAGCTTCACGGTTCATATCCGATAAAGGCTGTTCGCTCTTTACTGAAAAGGATTCATGATGTTGTTTCAGAACGAGGCGGAATTGTTAATGTGCACGCCTGCGGCTGTCCTAATTTTACGGCATTGCCCTATGTAGATCTTTCTTGGTATGGCGAGAATTTGCAGTTTGATTATGTTAAGGGCGATTTTGGCGGGGGCGTTCCTCTTGACTATTTCAGAGCAGAATATTCGGGCAGAAATATGGGAGTTCCGGTTGAATTTATAGCTTATGAAAATAAGCCTTTTTGGAGCTTTGAAAACGCCATAGCGTTTTCTTCGATACACGGCATCCTGCCAAGGCCGAATGATATTGAACACCCTCTGGAGCTGATGTCAAATATTTGGAAAATAGTAAATTCATTCCCAATTGATAGATCTGAGTGGCTTCCGTATTGGAAAAATGATGTTAAGGTTTCAGATGACAGAATTAAAATCAGCTACTACAAATATATATCTCCAATCGGTGAGCCGATGATGCTTGCTTTTGTTGCAAACGCGTCCGCCGATAAAGTAGACAATTTTAATTTTGAATTTCCCGAGAAACCAACCTTGATTCGTGATATGGAAAGAGAAATCAATATCAACGGTACAATAAATCTTGAAAAATTTGAATATAGGATTCTGTTTTTAAGGTGAGAAAAAAGAGCTGAACACAAATTCAGCTCTTTTAATTTATAGATATTAAAGAATCTGCTGACCGTTGATAATTAGCCTAAATACAAGATCAAGAGCGGCAGATGCTTTTCTGCAAAGCAACATTCTTTCAAGGAAAATTTCAAAATAATCCATTATTGAGCTTATCGAAATATCGATTGTGAGTGAAAGAGTAAGAATTTTATTGCTTTTATCAACAGTTAGCTCTGATTTTTCAACGGAATAGTTGACACGATCGTGAATATCAGAGGGATCATGATCCTTGCTTCTGACTCTGCTTCTTCTGACATCGGATTTATCCGCTATTATAAGGGCAGCAGAAATAGGGTTTACCGGTACACCTGTTCCTTCATCGTGATTCCCGATTGCTGTGATGATTGTTGCAATGTCATTAGGCGGCATTTCAAGCCGATCAAGAATTCTGAACGCCATAATTGCACCGCTTTGAGAGTGTTCAATTCTATTTATAACATTTCCCACATCGTGTAAATATGCGGCGATTTTAACAAGCTCAATATCATGCTCTGAGTATCCGAGAGATTTTAAAATTTTCGCCGAATCCTCCGCAACCTTTGTTACATGAGGAAAGCTATGTTCTGTATACCCTAAAGCCAAAAGAGATTCATCAGCTTTTCTTATATATGTTTTTATTTCTTCATTTTTTATGATTTCATTATATGTTATGTTCATATAAACACCTCCATCATACTTTTATTATAATTTATAAAGATTCACTATTCAAGACAAATATTTCATAATATTTAAAAACGTC
>JAZUQN010000218.1:0-9505 GCA_045605745.1 Eubacteriales bacterium | reverse complement strand
TAACCTCAGGCCAATGCACCATAGGTGCACCAACAAACGTGAGAGTGTGTTCTCCAAGAGAGAGTGTGCTCCCCTCAGAAACAACTATCTGTCTTTCCCTAAAATCTGTACCAAAAAAGTTTTTCATCATAGAAAAAGCCTTTGCCGATGAAACTATCTTGGCATCGGGATAGGCTTTAGCAAAGCTGAAAATGTTGGCAGAATGATCAGGCTCCATATGCTGAACTATCAGATAATCAGGCTTTCTACCCTCAAGGCAATTTGCAATATTATCAAGCCACTGATGAGTAAACCTTGCATCAACCGTATCCATTATCGCTATTTTATCATCAATTATGGCATAGGAATTATATGCCATACCGTTTGGAACCTTATATTGTCCCTCAAAAAGATCGATCTCGTGGTCATTGACGCCAATATATTTTATGCTGTTTGTGATCATCATAAATTTCTTCTCCTCAACATATTTTTTGATTTTCACAATAATTGTACTATATTATTTTCCAAAAATATGTTGAATTTTCAACACCGATAAATATTTTTTGTTTTTTAGAAATAAACTGCTATAATTTTATGACAATTGTTGACATTTACATATTTATGGGTTATAATTTCATATGAGAAATTTGTATTTTCAGCTTTGATATGAGGTGAAAAAATGCTTGGATTCACAAAATGCAGCCCGGAGAGCGTTGGTGTTTCTTCTGCGGAAATACTTAAGCTGTTTAAAACTTATGATGCATATAAGCTCTCAACCCATGATATCATAATTTCAAAGGGCAGAAATATAATTGCAGAGGCATATTACGCCCCCTTTCATAAAGATTTTCTGCACCGTCTTTATTCGGTTACAAAGAGCTTTATGGCTGTCAGCATAGGTCTTGCTCAGGACGACGGTCTGCTTTCTATCGACGATAAGTTTATAAAATATTTCCCTGAATATGAAAACGAAAACTGGAATGATAATCTTCGTGAAATGACTCTTCGGGATATGCTGACAATGTCAACCGCCAGAACAAACGAATGTTATTGGTTCACAGCAAAAACTGACACCAGAGAGGAAGCATATTTCAAGCAGAAAAACGGCAGGATTCCCGGCACGTCCTTCTCTTATGACAGCGCCGGATCATTTATGCTCGGAGCTATTGTTGAAAAGGTTACAGGCAAGCCATTCCTTGAATATATGAAGGACAAGTTTCTCAGAGCAATTGGCTTTAGCGAAGAATCCTACTGTCTCAAATGTCCCGGCGGATACTCCTGGAGCGACTCAGGTATTCTCTGTACCCCAAGAGATCTTTTGATATTTGCCCGTTTTGTTGCAAACAAGGGCGAATGGGACGGTGTTCAATATATTAGTCGCCAATTTATGGAGGAGGCTATATCTCCTATTGTGGATAATGATCTTTTCGGTGCTGTAAGCTATAATTCATGCGGTTACGGATATCAGATCTGGGGTTGCTTCAATGGTGGATTTTTATTTAACGGTATGGGATGTCAGCTCGCAATCTACGATCCCAAAACCGATATGATAATGGTTATAAACTCTGATAATCAGGGCAATGACGCTGCAAAAACAATAATCCTTCATCAGTTCTGCTTTGAGCTCGTTAAAACCGTCAGCGAAAATGCAATTCCCGAAAATCCGAAAGCACTAAAAGCACTTGAAGATTATATCGCTTCAAGAAAGCTGGTGTGCCTTGAGGGACGAACAGAAAACAGCTTTGCAAAAGAAATCGACGGCGTTAGATATACCATGGAAGATAACGCAATGGGCATCAAATGGATAAAATTCAGCTTTGACGAGAACGGAAAAGGAATTTTTGCATATGAAAATGCTCAGGGAAAAAAGGAGCTTCCCTTTGGACTTGGCTATAACGAATTTGCAAAATTTCCTGAAGACGGGTATTCGGATATGATTGGAACATATGTATGCCCCGGAAACAAATACGATTGCGCCACCTCCGGAATTTGGGCCGAGGACAAAAAGCTTCGCTTAAAGGTTCAAGTTATAGATAAATATTTCGGAAATATATGCATGATATTTGCATTTAAGGACGAGAGAATTTCTGTTCGTATGATTAAAAATGCCGAGGCATTTCTTGAAGAATATAACGGTTACGCAATGGGAAAAAAAGATGAAATATGAGTTAAGCCCCCCATATGTAATCCTAAACGAGCGCAGCGACAGAAGAGATTAAATGACCAAAACCTTTGTTAGCTAATCGACAAAACGCAGTAATGCTAAAGACCGATACACCATTGGTGTATCGGTCTTTTTATTCTATTCGGGCATTCCGTTTTTACTTAGATTCTGTAAATTTGAAGAGATAAGCTCCAATGTTTCATAAAAAAGATGTCTGCGATCCTCCGGAATCCCTATACCTGCAATCTCAACTGCTATATTAGCCTGCTTTCTAACATGCTCTGCAGAAAGCTTCCCTTCGTCGGTAAGCTTTATGGGCGCTCTGTATCTGCCGCCGTTATCATCTCGAAGCACAAGTCCCTTTGCCTCAAGCTCGGATATCGATCTTGAAACATCCGCCTTATTTCTTCCACAGATCTCACCAAGCTGGGCTGATGTGATTCCTTCAGGATATCTGAGCATGGTAACAAGATAGATAGCAAATGAGCCTTTAAGACCGTATTTTTCCATTTCATTTGATGCTATTTTGTGCCAAGAACGGTTTATACCCGCCAGAGCAACCAAAAAGCGTTCAAATCTGCTTACCATAAACTCACCTCCCTAAAAATTAACACTCAACGGAAATTATATAACTGTAAACCGGCTGTCCTCCATTTATAAGGTTGATCTCTGCATCGCTGAAACGCTCGTTAATCAGCGTTGCCAAAGCCTCTGCACTTTCTTCCTTTATATCCTCGCCATAAAAGAGCGTTATAAAGCTTGCATCAGTTGCTTTAACTATTTCACCCGTCAGTTCAAGAGCTGCCGAGCTGACATCATCACCAACAAATGCCAGCTTATCCTCTTTCATTGCAAGTATCTGGCCTTCCTTTATAGCCTGCCCATCAAAATCAGAGTCGCGAGCTGCCGCAGTTATCTGTCCTGTGCGAACATTTTTTGCCGCTTCGATCATAGACTCAGCAAGAGAATCAGCATCAAGCTCTCCATCAAAAGCAAGTGCGGCAGAAACTCCCTGAGGAACAGTTTTTGTCGGTATAACGATTATTCTTCTGTCGCTTGCAAGAGCAACTGCCTGCTCTGCAGCCATTATTATGTTTTTGTTATTCGGAAAAACGAATACATTTTTTGCCGGAACCGCAAGGCAAGCACGAAGAATATCATCTGTTGAAGGATTCATCGTTTGACCGCCAAGAACTATTTTGTCACAACCAAGCTCTGTGAAAAGATTAAACATTCCATCGCCGTTTGCAACGGCAACCATTCCATATTCATTTTCGGGAGCAGCAGGCTCGAAAGCTTCTCTTTTAGCCTTTTTCGCCATTTTTTTCTGACGCTCTCTGAACTGAACACGCATATTCTCAACCTTGATCTTTTCAAGCATACCATACTGTGATGCTTCGTCAAATGCTCTTCCGACGCTATCTGTATGAACATGGATTTTAATTATCTCCTCATCGTCAACAACAACAACGCTGTCACCGATAGAAGAAAGAAATTCCCGAAGCTGAAGAACATCATTCTTAATGCCATCTGCCCTATCAACAATAAACTCTGTGCAATATGTGAAGGTTATCTCATCTTCGCTCATAACCTCAGGGTCAACAACACCTTCATCGGTAAATACATCCTCTTCACCACGCTCAATAACCTTACCCGATTTAAGATAGGAAAGTATACCCTCAAGAATAACGATATATCCCATTCCTCCGGCATCAACAACGCCCGCCTTTTTAAGCTGAGGAAGCATCTCAGGTGTTTCCGCCAGTGTTTTTTCACCCTGCTGAATAGCGGCCTCAATTGTGCTAACATTGTCAAGACCGTCCTTTGCAGCCTCAGCAGCGGCAGCTGCAGCCATTCGGGAAACCGTCAGCACAGTGCCCTCGGTTGGCTTCAAAACCGCTCTGTAAGCTGCATCGACACCGCTTGCAAGCGCACTTGCAAAATCTGTAGAATCAAGCTCTTTCTTTCCCTTACAGCCATTGGAAAAACCTCTGAAAAGCTGAGACAGAATTACGCCCGAATTACCTCTTGCACCACGAAGAAGAGCAGATGCAATAGCAGAGGAAACCTCATCGATGCCTGTTGTGTCATTGATATCCATATCATTCAGCACATCAACTGCAGAAGAAATGGTCATTGCCATATTAGTACCGGTATCACCATCCGGCACAGGGAACACATTAAGTGCATCTATAGTTTTCTTATGCCTGCAGATATTGTTTGCCGCAGAAATTATCGCATCCTTAAACTGTTTTCCTGTGATCATTAGGAAAAACCTCCAACAAGTTATATTTGATTTACGAAAATTTACATCAAAAAATGTTGACGAATCAACATTACAATGTATTATACACCACAAACGTTGATATGTCAACATCTTTTCAAAAATATTTTCAAAAAATTGATTGGAGCAAGCAGAAAACCACTATATATAGTGTTGTTCGGAATAAAATGTGTTTATCCGTTTTTTTCCTTTATCACCTTGAAAGCTTCCTTTGCGATATCAACAGTCAGTGCTATATCCTCATCGGAAAGCGCCGAATTAATAAAGTGATTATGGTGGTTTGTGAAGAAAACTCCACGCTTTACGCACTCTGCAATCCACTCCTGATGAAGCTTAAGAGACGGATCATCTGCAAGTCGCAGATAGAATAGAGAAGGCACGCCGCTTACATGAAGATCATAACCAAATTCTTTGGCAGAAGCGAGAAGTCCATCCTTGAGCTTTGTTCCCTTTTCAATAAGCAGCCTTGGAAGATCAAGCTTTTTCATTTTCTCAATGCAAGCAATACCGGCCGCAAAGGGTACAGCAGACAGCCAATAGGAGCCGGTATATGACATCGAGGAAATAGTGTTCTTCAAAAAGTCTTTTCCAAGAAGAGCACTCACATTATAGCCATTGGCAAGAGCCTTGCAAAAGCAGATCATGTCAGCCTCAAATCCAAAATAATGATCAGAGCCTGCAAGGTCAAGTCTAAATCCTGCGCGAACATCGTCCAATATCAGCACAGTGTCCTCATCGGTACACTTTTTTCTGACCTTTTGCCAAAAGCCATCAGCCGGCAACTCATTATCCATAAAGTTTCCATGCATATAAGGCTGGCTTATAACTGCGGCTATCTCTCCCTTGTATTTATCAAAAACAGCCTCCATCTCTTCAAAATTATTCCACTCAACATATATATTATGCATCACATCCTCTTCGATTACTCCTGCATAATCGATTTTTTGAGCCCAGGGAGCAACACCGTGATAATACCCTTTGAAAAATACTATTTTTTTGCGATGAGTGTAAGCTCTTGCCGCCATTATTGCAAGGGTTGTTACGTCATTTCCGTTCTTTGCAAAAAAAGCCCAATCGGCAGAAGCAACCGTATCAACAAGCAACTCCGCAAAATCTATCATAACAGTGTTTGGCAGGGTGGTGCAATCGGAAATAGCTCTTTGCTTTGCAGCCGCAGCATCAACATCGGGATCATGATATCCAAGGATATTCGGGCCATATGCACACATATAGTCGATAAAACGATTGCCGTCAACATCATAAAGATAAGTACCCTCAGCTCGTGAAGAAAACAGCGGAAATGCCTCGATCGGCACATAGCAACCCTCTGCCGGACCCTGATGGCCGTAAATTCCCGAGGGAATAACCTTAACAGCCCTCTCAAAGGCCGAGCGGCTCTTACTATAATCATTTATTTTAAACATCTGTGGCTCCCCCTTTAAGCAAGATATAGCGAAACTCGGTCAAGAATACGGTTTATATTATCTATCTGGGATATCATTCCGCAGATGCGAACCTTTCCTTCTCCAACAGCGGCAACGGCATTAATTTTGCCATCAAAAAGATCTCTTGCAACATCAAGGCTTTCAAAACGCATCTCAGAAAAGCTTTCCAATGGCGGAGTGTGAAGGGCGGTCAGCTTATGATCCTTGGCTCTTACGCCAACCGAAATATCCTCTCCTATAGGCAGCTTTATATCTCCGTCCACGATATTTCCGGCCGAGAACATACCAACCTTATCTGTATTTCCAACCTGTGCAACCGCACCTGCTATAACATGAAGCATAAGAACAGTTGATCTTTCAAAGAAAGCTCTGTCCAGAAGATTCTCGGGCTGTGGGCGAAGATAAGTGGAAAGAATATCCGTAAGCTTCATAAAAGGTCCGAGAAGAAAGCCCAAGTGGTGAAATCCGCTTGTGGGCAGCGGCATAGTTGTTCCGTTTATCATGCCGTTAAATTTTGCAGGGGAGGAAAAATAAAGCTTAATGCTGCATCCCTTAACACCCTCACGCATAACCGCCTTTCCCTCAGAAAAGCAGAGTGTTCCCTTTGGCCCGTTTTTAACATCAAATCCGATAGATATTTTCTTGTTGCCAACTATCTTTCGGGCATCCTCATCAAACTTTAAAAGAGCTTCTATAGCTCCAAGCACGCCAAATAAATTGCAGTGCGCCAGCACCTTCTCGTCTTTCATAACAAATCCTTTCCTATGCTATTCCAAAATATTCGATAATTATCGTATTGCACCCTTTTCAATTAAAACAGCATATCTGCTTAGCGGTGTCTGCGATGTCTGCGTTGTGGTTTGGAACGATAAATAGCCGTTCCGAAAATATAAAGTGCAAGGAGCAAAACAAAGGTTATAACTGTTATAATAAAAGGCCTTGAGGTGGTAAAATCCCTTATCTGCTTCAGTCCGTATAAAAACTCGCTTCGCTCAACCTTATTCATGGTCACAAGCTCAACTGTCCCAAGCACATTTCCGTCATATTCAACCGAAATAAAGCCGGCTGTCTGCCCCTCAACAACGGGAGCCTCCAGCACAGGAGATGTAACCTTGTGGCTATAAACCAACTCGCTTTGAATATCTACGCTTTTTGGCAAGAAAACTGTGAGCGACTCCTTGGGCCTGAGCGTAACATAGTCCACATCCTCCGAAAGATCGACCTCAATCTCGCAAATAAGGTTATCCTTTGAGAGCACCTCCACATATCCATATGAGGCATACGCCCACTCAATAAGGCTGTTTGCAATTGTATAAGAGCATATATCACCATTCTTCTCCTCTGCACCAAGGACCACGCAAATATAGGTCTGCCCCTCATTTTCGGTGCAGGTTGCAAGGCAATAGCCACCCTCGGAGGTAGAACCGGAATTAAGTCCCTTTGCATATTTGTTAAAATACTTAATTTCAGAATATCTGGATATCAAATAATTTTTATTATAAATGTTTCTCTCGGAGCTGAGATTGGTTTTTGGCATCTGATATTTGCTTTCCGAGCTGAGCTCAAGAAAAAGTGAATCTTCTGATGCAGCCTTTGCCACAAGAAATGTATCATATGCGGTTGTCACCATCCCACTGTCATGCATACCCGAAACATTTGTATAGTGCGTGTTAAGCGCACCAAGCTCAATGGCCTTTTCATTCATAAGGGCAACAAAGGCATCAATACCACCGCAAGCGGTATAAGCAAGAACCGCAGCAGCATCATTTGCGCCTCCGCAAACAGTTGCATAAAGCATATCAAGAACAGTAACCTTCTCACCCACCTTAAGCTTTATGTTGTTGCCGCGAACACCCCTTAGCATTTCTTCGGTAACAGTAATATTTTCGCTAAGTCTTCCGCGAAGCTCTTGAAGCGCAACGATTCCCGTCATAATTTTAGTTGTTGAAGCAGGATAGACCACTGCACTTGCATCCTTTTCTGCCATAACCAACTTTTGCTCCACATTATACAGGTACACGCTCTTTGCATCTGTCATTTCCGGAATCTCGTGTACGGCAAAAGACGGCAGTGTCATTACTGCCGTTGAAATTATTAAGAAAAAAAACGTAAAGACGGCTATCTTCAGCCATTTAAAAGGTGCGAACTTCACCGTTAATTCTCCCCAAATATCACTTATTTTCTAAAAAATATCTGCGCGCGTCCTCAACATCTCCTCTTATGGCCGCCTTCAGCTCCTCCGGAGAATCAAATTTTTTCTCATCTCTGAGCCTTGAAAGCAGTTCGACCGAAACAGTCCTTCCATATATCTCGCCCTCAAAATCAATCAAATGCGTTTCGCAATTCACTTCACCGTGATCATCAACTGTTGGGCGTGATCCGATGTTTGTAACCGCTTGAAATTTTTTTCCGTCAAAATATGCAGCCGAAACATATATTCCACTGCCCGGAACAATGCTCTTTTCGCCAAAATTTTGATTTATTGTGGGCATTCCCAGCTTTCTGCCAAGGGCTTTGCCGTGAATGACCTCCCCCTCAATGGAAAACGGGTGCCCTAAAAGAACAGCCGCCTTATCAACCTCTCCCCCAAGCACAAGTGAACGAATGCGACTTGAGCTAATGACCTCGCCATCTGTCCCTCTGACCGCCTCCACAACGGTTGCCATATTTCCAAACTCTTTTTTCAGCATCTCCGGGTCGCCTTTTCCTTCTCGCCCAAATCTGAAATTAAATCCGCAAACGATGCCACAGCAAGAGCACTCCTCTTTTAAGAGGCATATAAATTTCTCAGGAGAAAGGTTGTGCAGCTTTTCAAAATCTCCTACAATGGCATAATGAGCGCCAAGACGAGCAAAGATCTCCAATTTTTCCGAAAGAGATGATAGGTGCTTTGGGGGATCACTGACAAGATGATCTGCCGGGGGCTCTAAAAAGCAAAACACACCGCTTTGGGCATTTTCACCCATAGCATTAAGCTCTCTTGCCTTCACAATAGATGTCTCGATCAATTTCTTGTGACCAAGATGAACACCGTCAAAATTCCCGATGGCAATAACCACCTTAGAGGGAAGTGAATCTTTCTTTTCTTTGCTTTTCAGATCCCAAAAAATCAGCCCACTTGAAGACATTTACTCTACACCAAGATAATCTTTTACAAGTTCATTCAGAAGCTCGTCGCGGTCCAGCTTGCGAATAAGGCTTCTTGCACCCTTATAATTTGTGATATAGGTAGGATCTTCAGAAAGAATATATCCAACAATCTGGTTTATGGGGTTATAGCCCTTCTCGCTCATTGCATCATAAACGCTGTGAAGAATAGCCTTCATTGAAGCTTCTTTTTCGTGGGGAATATCAAAGACCATCGTTCTGACGCCCATATCCTGTTTCTTTTCCATACTATTTTACCATACTTTTCCTTAGAAAAGCTCCTTTCCGAGAATATTTGCATATCGGGATTTGTCTTTAGAATGATTATAAAGTATTTTTGTATTTTTTTCAATAGTTATTTACAATTTGTAATATAATTTTAATAATTAAAACAGCAAGAAATGGGCAAAAAATGCTTGACAAGCCACTTGTAATGTGATATAATGAGTAGCCGTGAGCAATTCCGTCGGGGTGTGGCACAGTTTG
>JAZUQN010000217.1:0-12173 GCA_045605745.1 Eubacteriales bacterium | reverse complement strand
AAAATTTTAAACAACTAAACCTCTTTTAATAAAAACAATTTTTATTATTAAAAAAAATATTTAAACATTTTTTTCACATTTTTAAAAAGTTTTCCACAGCTATGTTAAAAAAATAAGAGAAATTGTTGAAAATATTTTTTTAAAGCTGTTATAATTCTGTTGAAAGCATTAATTTCCCATATTTTCAACTTCCTTTAACAGCTCATTCATTTCGATAGAAAACATATTATCCTTTAGCATTCTGTTTTCAATGTTTTCAAGAGAAGCAAGAACCGTTGAATGGTCTCTGTTAAATATTTTTCCTATGTTGGGCAGGGACATTTCTGTTATATTTCTTATGAGATAAATTGATATATGTCTTGCAAGGGCAAGTTCCTTTGTTCTCTTTGTGCCGGTCAGCTCTTCCTTTTTGAAGCCATATTTTTTATAGACACAAAGAAAAATTTTATCAACCGTTACGTTGACAGGCTCTGCTCCTCCGAGAAGCTCATGAAGAAGATTTTTTGCAAGCTCTATTGTGACCTGCTTTCCGGAAAGAAAGCTGAGTGCACTGAGCTTTTTAATTGCTCCCTCTATCTGTCTGATATTAGATCTGAGGTTTTCAGCAAGAAATGTCAGTACCTCGTCGGGAATTGTGACCTTTCCTTGCTCAGCCTTCTTTTTTATGATGGCAATTCTAAGCTCAAGATCCGGCGGCTGGATATCCGCAAGAAGTCCCATTTCAAATCTGCCCACAAGACGCTTTTCAAGATCTGAAATTTCTCTTGGCGGACGGTCTGAGGTCATAATTATCTGCTTTTCGTTTTCATAAAGGGCGTTAAAGGTGTGAAAAAACTCCTCCTGCGTTGCAACCTTGCTTGCAATAAACTGAATATCATCTATCATAAGAATGTCGCACTGACGGTATTTTTCACGGAATTGAGGCATGGACTGCCTTGAAAGGCTGTCTATCATGTCATTTGTGAAATCCTCGCCTTTTATGTAGATTATGTTTGCATTTGGCTTTTCTCTGCGTATCTTGTTTGTGATAGCATACATAAGGTGAGTTTTACCTATGCCGCTTGGGCCATAAAGAAACAAGGGATTATATTGAGAGGCAGTGCTTCCCTCCTCTGCTTCAACAACATTTTTTGCAACCGCCCAGCAGGCTGCTCTTGCAAAAGTATTTGAGCTTCCTTCAATAAAGTTTTCAAAGGTATATTCAAAATTAAAGGTTGGCAGAGATGAGCCGTTTTGTTTTTTATCGTTTTCCTCTCTTAAGCTAATGCCGTCTCTGAATACCTCTCCCGTTTCTCTGCTCTTATAAAAAACGCTGACATCCGGCTTATAGCCAAGATATTCATCAAAGCCATCGGCAATGGTGCCAAGATATTTGTCGTTTATTATAGAGGTTTTATATTTAGAACCGCAGAGAAAGGTTATTTTTTTGTTTTCAAATTTTTCTATTTGAAGCTCGCCAAACCAAAGATCAACGGTTGAGGGCGCAAAATTAAAATTATCGACAAAGGATATTTTAACTTCTTCCCAAATTTTTATGATATCCTCAAAATTATGCATATATATTCTCCAAATTATAAAATCTATATTATAAATTATATATATTATAACATATTATTATATTTATTGCAAGTGCGAAAAAAGCGTTTTTCACCATGTTTATTATTTATTATTAAAAAATTATAAAAATATTTTTATTTTTTACAATTTGTTAATAAAATAAAATAACCTCTTTACATATGGTGAAATTTTTGTTATAATGTAGTGTATTTATTTTATAAGGAGGATGGAAAATGCGTAATACACAGCTTGCAGACATTCTGCGTCCTAAGAGCTTTGATGATATAGTTGGACAGTCTCATCTTTTCGGTGAACGTGGTGTTGTGAGAAAAATGGTTGAAAAAGGTCGCATAAATAATATGATTTTTTTCGGCCCTCCGGGTACCGGAAAAACAACAGCCGCTTCTATAATTGCAGAAAAAAGCGGAATGATTTTTCATCGCCTTAATGCAACAACGGCATCACTTCAGGATGTTAAGGATATTGCAAATCAAACAAATAACATTTTTGGAAGTGGCGGAATACTGCTTTATCTAGATGAAATACAGTATTTTAACAAAAAACAGCAGCAATCCCTTCTCGAATATATAGAGGACGGAAGAATAACTCTCATTGCATCAACAACCGAAAATCCTCATTTTTATGTTTACAACGCTATAATTTCAAGATCATCTCTTTTTGAATTTAAGCCTGTAACTGCAAATGAATGTGCAAAGGCACTCAGAAGAGCTTTTGAATATCTTAATAAAAACGAAAATGAAAACAAAACTGCTACAGATGAAACACTTTTATATATTGCAAAAATTTGTAAGGGAGATGTTAGACACGCAATAGTTGTCCTTGAAAATGCATACTATGCCGCAGATAAAGCTATAGAAAAAAGCGATGTTGATACATTCAATCCTATTAGCGGAAGCTTTAATGATGACACTCATTATGATCTGCTTTCCTGCCTTCAAAAATCGATAAGAGGTTCGGATCCTGATGCAACCGCTTTCTATGTTGCAAAGCTGTGCGAAATGGGTGAGCTTATTTCTCTTTGCAGAAGACTTCAGGTTATCGCAAGCGAGGATATAGGGCTTGCTTATCCTATGGCAGCCGTTATTACAAGAGCTTGCTGTGAATCTGCAAAAGAGCTTGGTTTTCCTGAGGCAAGGATACCTATTATAAATGCTGCAATAATGCTTGCAACATCCCCAAAATCCAATTCTGCATATGTGGCTCTTGCCGCTGCTGATGAGGATGTTAAAAAAGGTTTTGGAGTTGAGTGTCCGCCACATTTAAGAAGTCCGCTTTTTAAAGGATATAAGTATCCACACGATTATAAGGATCATTATATTGGTCAGCAATATCTGCCGGATGATATTAAAAACAACATATATTATCGCTTTGGCGATAATAAAAATGAGATGGCTGCATTTTTATATGCTGACAGTATTGGCAGTGCAAAATATAAGCCTGATAAAAAATAAAAAAGCAAAATTTGTCTTATAAAGTAAGCGAGAAAAATAAATGATAGAAAATAAAAAAGAAAACTATTCTGCTGTAAATGAAACAGGAGAAAATCATGCCTCTGTTGTAGTTATTGGGGCAGGTCATGCGGGAATTGAAGCCGCCCTTGCCTGTGCAAGAACGGGAATTGACACAGTTCTTTTCACAATGTCTCTCGATTCTGTCGCAAATATGCCTTGTAATCCTTCTATTGGCGGAACGGGAAAGGGACATCTTGTTTATGAAATAGATGCTCTTGGAGGTGAAATGGGCAGAGCCGCCGATCTTGTCACTATTCAAAGCAGAACTCTTAATCTCGGAAAGGGTGCAGCTGTTCATTCAAAACGCATACAGGCTGACAGAAAAAAATATCAGGCAATAATGAAGCACACCCTTGAAACAACCGATAATCTTCGTCTTATTCAAGCTGAAATAACAGATATAATAACAGAAAAAGCCTTGAATGAACAGGGTAATGAAATTAAAAAGCTTATAGGTGTTAAAACTCATCTCGGCGAAATTTGGAAAACAGAGGCGGCAATAATTTGCTCCGGTACATATCTTGAGAGCCGAATTTTCGTCGGTCAAAATAATTATGAATCCGGCCCTGATTCGCTTCTCCCTTCAAAAGGACTTTCAGAATCGCTGAGACAGCATGATATCAAGCTTATGAGATTTAAGACAGGCACTCCCGCAAGAGTTAAAAGGAGCACTATCGACCTTTCCTCTCTTGAAATTCAAAATGGAGAAGAGCCTATAATTCCATATTCTGAGAGAACAGGAGAGGATGAGCTTTCCTCTATAAAACAAATTCCTTGTCACATAGTTTATACATCCGAAAAAACACATAATATAATCAGAGAAAATATAAATCGAAGTGCAATGTATTCGGGTCAGATACACGGAACAGGACCTCGCTATTGTCCTTCAATTGAGGATAAGATCGTCCGTTTTGCAGACAAAGAAAGACATCAGCTTTTTGTTGAGCCTATGGGTGAAAACAATGAGGAGATGTATATACAGGGCTTTTCAACCTCAATGCCAACAGATGTTCAATATAAAATGCTCCGCTCACTGCCGGGCTTTGAAAAAGCGGAAATAATGCGGTATGCATATGCTATTGAATATGATTGCTGTGATCCTCTCGGACTTTACCCAACCCTTGAATTTAAAAAGGTTAGCGGTCTTTATGGAGCAGGACAGTTTAACGGAACATCGGGATATGAGGAGGCTGCGGCGCAGGGACTTCTTGCCGGTCTTAATGCTTCTCTGAAAATAAGAGGGCTCGAACCGCTTATACTTAAAAGAAGCGGCTCTTATATAGGAACACTTGTTGACGATCTTGTTACAAAGGGCACAAACGAGCCTTACAGAATGATGACATCAAGATCTGAATACCGATTGCTTCTAAGACAGGATAATGCAGATCTCAGGCTTACCGAAATAGGCTATAAATGCGGTCTTGTTACACAGGAAAATTATGCAAAATTTCTTGTTAAAAAGAAGATGATAGAGGATGAGATATATCGCCTTGAACACACAAATCTTTCACCTATTTATGCAAATAAATATCTGGAGAGCATTGGAGAAACACCGGTACACAGTGGCGTTTCGCTATCCGATCTTCTTCGCCGCCCTGCTGTGACATATGAAGGACTTTCCTCTATCGATAGAGAAAGAAAGCCTTTGCCATTGTCGGTTACAACAACAGTATCGGTTTCGGTTAAATATGAAGGATATATAAAAAAGCAGATAGCTGAGGTTCGCAGACATGAGTCTCTTGAAGAAAAGATCATTCCAAGTGATTTGGATTATTCGGAGATCAAAGGACTCAGAATAGAAGCTATGCAAAAGCTGACAAAGCTCCGACCAATGACTATTGGTCAGGCATCGAGAATAAGCGGAGTCAGCCCGGCTGATATTTCTGTTTTGCTGATTTATCTTGGCTTAAAATAACCTTTTCTTATTTTAAATAGAATTTTAAAAAAGCTATCACTATATGATATAAATATTTTTATTTGAATAAAAATATGATAAAAACTTAGGGTATATAATTATATGAAGGAAAAAGAAATTTTTTTTGGCAAAGTTTTAGATATTTTCCGAGAAAACAGACTGGAAGAATATTTAAATGATGAAATTTTAGAAAAATTTTATAATCTAACACAGATAATGCTTGAGACTAATGAAAAAATGAATATAACGGCAATAACCGATGTTGATTCTATTATAGCCAGACATTATGCTGATTCGCTTCTCATGCTTTCGGTTTGCATAAAAGAAAATTCAAAGGTTTGTGACATCGGATGCGGAGGCGGATTTCCATCCTTTCCGTTAGCAATAGTAAGACCTGATCTTAATATCATCGGAATAGACAGTACCTCAAAAAAAGTTAACTATGTTAATGAAACTGCAGAAAAGCTTAATCTTAAAAATTTAAAGGCCATAAGCGGAAGAGCCGAAGACCTTTCTTCTTTTTCTGATAGAGATAAAAACTACAGAGAAAAGTTTGATTATGTTTGCGCAAGGGCCGTGGCGTCTCTGCCTATATTATCCGAGCTTTGCCTTCCTTTTGTAAAGATTGGCGGATATTTTGTTGCTTTAAAAGCAAAAACAGCCGATGATGAGCTTAATTTAGCATCAGAAGGAATAAAAAAGCTTGGCGGAAAAATAGAAACAATAAACAAGATGTTTCTTATGGATAAAACCTTGGGAGACGAAAAGGATGCCGAAAGAAATCTAATTGTGATCAAAAAAACAGGAAAGACGCCCGAAAAATATCCAAGAGCATATGCGCAGATAAAGAAAAAATCATTATAAAAAGCTGAGTTTAAAACTCAGCTTTTTTATTTACTTAATTGTTTCACATGAAACATTTTTATAAAACGGTTTTGTTCCACGTGAAACATTATACTGCTTTTCTGGGATGAGGTATTTTAATTTCAATTGTAACTCCGCTTTCATCCTCTCGTCTGTTTGATAAAATTTCGATACCTGCAGATTTAACAATATCAAGAGCCTTGTCAAGGCTGTTATAAAATAGCCTTATATCCTTTATGATAGGTATTTTTCGATTATTTACAACAATTGTGTCTCTTTCTTCTTCATCTGCAAGCAGCTTTTCAATATAATTTTCTGTTGCACTCACATTCATATGGGTTTTTATTATAATATGTATAACTGAAATTCGTTCTTTAGGGTCGCTTAATTTTAAAAGTGCTCTTGCGTGCCTTTCTGTTAAATGGTTTTCAAGAATAAGCTTTTCTTCTTCAGGTGTATATTTAAGGAGACGTAGTTTATTTGCAACCCCGGATTGGCTCATGGAAAGTCTTTTTGCTACCTCTTCTTGTGTAAGCTTAAAATTATCAATTAACTTTTTTATTGCTCTCGAGGTTTCAAAAATATTAAGATCCTCTCTTAAAAGATTCTCAATTAGGGCAAGCTCTGCCGATTTTTTATCATCTGCACCTATTATAATGCAAGGAATACTGGTCATTCCAAGCATTTTTGCAGCTCTGAAACGCCTTTCACCGGCAACAATTTCAAATTTAAGATCCTTTTGTTTAACATCGGAAAGTGTGGTCTCACCTATATCCTTATTTTTTTCATCATAAACCGTTCTAACGGTTATTGGCTGCAAAATACCGTATCTGCGAATAGAATCGGCAAGTCGTATTGTTGCATTAGATTCAAAATTTACCCTTGGCTGAAGTCGGTTTGGAAAGATGCTATGTATATCAATATTGACAATAAATGCTCCTTCAAGATAAAGCTTGTCCTCGGCCTTTCTTCTGGTAACCATTTTACGAAATGAATATTTTGAATCCGGCTTCCAATCAATATTTGAAACCGCTGAGCTGCGCATTGCCATTTCATAAGCCTTTATATCGGGTCTTACAGTTTTATCGTCTGCGCAGGGTATAATTTTTGTTATCTCGTTATTTTTCAGCATTTTTTTAAAATTCCTTTCTTTATTTTCTGTGACATTATCATACCACATCTTTTCAGCCGAAAGGCTCGTATTTTGCCGTAGAATTTTATGTATCTTTCTGCAAGGTATCAATAAAAAATGTTTGGCTTTGTTGGGTAATGCGGATTTTTTTATAAAAAAACCAGTAAAAATAAAGTGCAAATGTTATTTTGAGACGATTAATAAGGAAAACTTTTTTGAAAATTAAAAGTGTTAGCAAAAAT
The DNA here is from genome assembly GCA_045605745.1 of Eubacteriales bacterium. GTDB lineage: Bacteria > Bacillota > Clostridia > Oscillospirales > CAG-272 > SIG710. Next base: position 4,931 of record JAZUQN010000217.1, on the reverse strand, counting down.
TAGTTTAAATTAAAATAAATAATTAATAATTTCAAATGCTATTGAAAAAAACTAAAGTAGGTGTTATAATATAAGGAGAAAATTTGATTTGAGAGGACTAAAATGGGAAAGATCATAACATTTGCAAATCAAAAGGGGGGCGTTGGAAAAACAACCTCTGCCGTTAATGTTGCCGCATCTCTCGGTATCCTTGGAAAAAACGTACTTCTTGTTGACCTCGACCCTCAGGGAAATACCACCAGCGGCGTTGGAATTGCTAAAAAATCCCTAAAAAATACAACCTCCGAAATTTTGCTTGACGGAATTGATGCAAAGGATGCCGTTATTAAAACAAAATTTCAAAATCTTTCAATTATACCTGCAAATATAAACCTTGCCGGCTGTGAGCTTGACCTTTTTCAGATTGAAAACGGCGAAAACAGTATGAAGGAAGCGCTTTCAGCTTTGAAGGACGAATATGACTATATCATTATAGACTGTCCTCCTTCTCTTGGAATGCTTACACTTAACGCTCTTGTTGCCTCAGACGGAGTTATAGTTCCGATGCAGTGTGAATTTTATGCGCTTGAGGGTCTTTCACAGCTTATGATAACCATTGGAAAGATAAAGCAAAAATATAATCCGTCGCTTTTCGTGTGCGGTATACTTGTAACAATGTATAATGGGCGCTTGGTTCTTTCAATGCAGGTTATATCCGAGCTTAAAAAGCATTATTCGGACAAGCTTTTTAAAACAACCGTTTCAAGAAATGTCCGCCTTTCCGAGGCACCGGGCTTCGGTATGCCGGTTTATTATCACGATAAGCTTTCAAAGGGCACAGGCGAGTATCTTGAGGTTGCAAAAGAGCTTATGGAAAGAATTTAACCGGAGGAAATATAATGGCAAGAAAAAATACCGGTCTTGGCAGAGGATTTATGGATCTGCTTGATGACAATATAACAGAAAATAAAAAAGGAAATGTAACAACACTTCGGATTTCCGAAATAGAACCAAGAAAAAATCAACCAAGAAAAACATTTGAAGAGGAAAGCCTTAGACAGCTTGCTGATTCTATAGCTTCGCATGGAGTTTTGCAGCCGATAATTGTTAGAGAAAGCTCGTCTGTTCCCGGTCTTTATGAAATAATTGCCGGAGAACGACGCTGGAGAGCCTCAAAAATGGCAGGTCTTAGTGAAATGCCTGTTGTTATCTTCGACGGTGACGACCTTAAAGCTGCTCAGGTTGCAATTATAGAAAATGTGCAGAGACAGGATCTTAATCCTCTTGAAGAGGCACTTTCATATAGAGACCTTATAGAGAGATTTGACCTGACGCAGGAGCAGGTTGCAGAGAAGGTTGGCAAAAGCCGCCCAACAATTGCAAATATGATGAGGCTTTTGGAGCTTCCCGATGAGGTTCTTTCAATGCTGAAAGAGGGAAAGATAAGCACAGGACACGCAAGAACCCTTTTGGCTCTTAAAGATCCCAAGGATATCGTTCCACTTGCAAACAAGATATATATGAGAGGTCTTTCGGTCAGAGAGATAGAGGGAGCAGTTAAAAGGCTGAATATCGAAAGCAGCCGAGATAGGGAAGCACCCGAAGAAGATATTAAAAAGAACGAGCAGACCGATGTTTATATAAAAGAGCTTGAGCGTAGATCAATGTCTATGCTTGGCAGAAGGGTTCGCATACATAACGAGCCTAAAAAGAAGAGCGTTGAGCTTGTTTATGTTGACAATGATGATCTTGAAGCAATTTTGCGTAAGCTTTGCGGAAACGACCTTTTTGAAGAATAAAATTATTATAAATCATAAATTGAGAGGAAAATAAAAATGCTTGACATCAGATTTATTAAGGAAAATGCAGAATATGCAAAGGAAAGACTTAAAACAAGACAGAAGGACTATAGCGCAGAGATAGATGAGCTTATCGTTCTTGACGGTGAGAGAAGAGCGCTTATTGCCGACACAGAGGCAAAAAAGGCTGAGCAGAACAAGATATCAAAGCAAGTGCCCATGATGAAGAAGGAGGGCAAGGATGTTGCTCCTATCTTTGCAGAAATGAAGGCACTTTCTGAAAAGGTTAAGGAGGATACCGACAGAATTGATGCAATAGATGACCGCATCCGTGATCTTCTTCTCTCTATTCCAAACATTCCGAATGACAGCGTCCAGACAGGCGCAGATGACAGCGATAATGTGGAGCTTCGCAGAGTTGGCGAGGTTCGTAAATTTGATTTTGAGCCAAAGGCACATTGGGATCTTGGCAAAGAGCTTGGCATTCTCGATCCCGAAACTGCCGCAAAGGTAACAGGCCCCAGATTCCATTTTTATCGTGGACTTGGAGCAAAGCTTGAGAGAGCTGTCATCTCTTACTACCTCGATACCCACACACAGCATGGTTATACCGAAATATTCCCACCATTTATGGTAAACCGTGATTCAATGCGCGGCACAGGACAGCTTCCTAAATTTGAGGAGGACGCTTTCAGAGTTGCAAACAATGATTGCTTCCTTATCCCAACCGCAGAGGTTCCTGTTACAAATATGCATAGAGACGATATTCTTGATGCGGCAGATCTGCCTATCTGCTATTGCGCATATTCTGCTTGCTTCCGTGCTGAAGCGGGAAGCGCAGGAAGAGACACAAGAGGTCTTATCCGTCAGCATCAGTTCAACAAGGTTGAGCTTGTTAAATTTACAACTCCCGAAACCTCTTATGAGGAGCTTGAAAAGCTGACAAATGATGCAGAGAGAGTGCTATCCGGCCTTGGACTTCCCTATCGTGTTGTTTGCCTTTCCACAGGAGACCTTGGCTTCTCAAGCGCAAAAACATACGATATAGAGGTTTATATGCCCTCTTATGACAGATATGTTGAGATAAGCTCCTGCTCTGATTTTGAAGATTATCAGGCTCGCAGAGCTAATATCAAATATAGACCTGCACCCGGAGAAAAGCCCAGACTTGTTCACACACTCAATGGCTCGGGTGTTGCGGTTGGACGCACTGTTGCGGCTATCATTGAAAACTATCAGAATGAGGACGGATCTGTAACAGTACCGGAGGCACTTCGTCCTTATATGGGCGTTGATGTTATTAAATAATATCAAATGAAAATGAGGGGGAGAGCCTTCTCTCCCCCAATCTATAAAGGAGTTAATATGCTCATAAACAGGTTACTCAGCGCGGAAACGGCAGAGAGCGAAAGCGAATTTGTCGGTGCAATAAAAAGCTTTTTTCACGATCTTTTTTACGGCGGATCGGATATGCAATATGAGAATTTCTCCTTTGGAAACAGTGTTTTTACATACAGAATGATCATAATTGCCATTTTTCTTGGTCTTATAATAGCGTCGGCAGTGATGATATATAAGCGCAAGGTCCTTGGCAGATTTATAAGAGCACTAAGTGAAAAAAAGGCATTTTCTCCATCCGAAGCAAAATCACTTTCAGAGCTGAAGCTTGAAAAAAACAGGATGATTTTGCACTCTCTTAAAAGAGGAACGCTAAAAAGAATGGTTCCCTCTTTTGAGCGTGATGAGCACAGCAGATTGATGAGAGAGCTTATGAGAGAAAAGGGCGAAAATAAGGAAGCTTCCCCCACCGAAAAGAAAAAAGATGTTAAAGCAGAAGAAAAGAAGAAGAAAAAACCTATAATTTCAGACTATATTCCCCACCCGGATAAGGATAGGTATTATCTGCCGGAGGATGAAAAAAAGAGAATGGCAATGGTTTCTTTGTTTGATGAAAAAGGAAGTGGCACAATTGGCTTGATACTCACTATAATTGGCTGTGTAATTTGCGGTGCAGTGCTTTTTTGGGCGGTTCCCTGGCTTCTGTCATTGCTTGACAGTGCACTATGATTATTGATTAAAATGGAGGAAAGATAATGAACAGAGAAGAGCAAACAGTGTCGGGTCAAAGGCGCAGACCCTATAAAAAAAGGACTACGCTATCAACCTTAATCACGATATTCGTAATTGCGCTGATATGCACTGCTGTTATAATCGGTGCGCTGCTTATAAGCGGAATAAGGCTTATAAAAGAGGAAAGTCTTGACGGTGAATTTATTAAATTTTTCGGAAAAACGAATGAAAATGAACCTTATTCTGGAACCGTTTATTATCCTAACGGACTAACGGCAAAGCTGAACAAGGCAGAAAATAAACTGACATATTCCGATGGCTCGGTTTATACAGGTGATATAAAGAACCTGCTTAGAGACGGTCAGGGAAAAATGGAATATGCAAATGGAGATTCTTATACCGGAACATTTGATAAGGATGTTATAACCGGAAGCGGAAGGTTTGTTTTCAGCAACGGAGACAGCTATGAGGGAGATCTTGTAAGCGGTCTTAAAAATGGGTATGGAACCTATACCTGGGCAGATGGATCGTATTATACCGGACTTTTTAAGGATGACCAGAGAAACGGTGCAGGATTTTCAAAATGGGCAGACGGCTCAAGCTATGACGGAACATATGTAAACGGAGTTAAAAGCGGAAGCGGAACATTTACTTTTGCAAACGGCGATATCTACACAGGCGAATATGTTGATGATCAGCGTAGCGGAAAAGGAACATATAGCTGGGCGAATGGCGAGAGCTACACCGGAAGCTTTAAAAATAACACTCTCAGCGGAGAGGGCACATATACATGGGCATCCGGCAGAACCTACACAGGATTTTTTGAAAATGGAAAAATGGTGAAATCCGAGGGGACAGAAGAGGATGTTTCCACCCCTGAGGAATAAAAAAGGAGCTGTCTCATTTATATGAGACAGCTCCTTTTTTATTATATTGGCTAAACAGGAATTTATGGGGGAGTTTTGTTTTCACAAACAAGAGCACACTGCTCTCGTCTGCGATAATCGATTGTCCCACAGAAAACTCGCAGTGTGCTATTTTTTGTGAAAAGGCATCTCCCCGATAAATCAAAATTTAAACGAG
>JAZUQN010000216.1:0-2573 GCA_045605745.1 Eubacteriales bacterium | reverse complement strand
GTCTTCCTAAGACCGCTTGGCCTCCGACTTTGCAAAAAAAGTAATTTTTGCGCCAAATTCAACTATTTACAGAGATATGGATTTTATAATCGTTCTCGGCGGAGATGGATCGATTCTGTCGGCGGCGAGATACTGTCTTTCCTCGGAGATCCCTATTCTCGGCATCAATTTGGGGCGTCTTGGCTATATGGCTGAGATGGAGGCAGATGAGCTTGAGATGCTTTCGAGATTGTTTGATGGAAATTTCAGAATTGAAGAAAGAGCAATGCTTGATGTTTCTGTTCTTCGCCGTGGTAAACAGCTTGTAAACAGAGCGTCTGCTCTTAACGACGCAGTTATTTCAAATGGATCTATTGCCAGAATGGTTGATCTTGAGCTATCCGAAGGTGATACTTTTGTTACAACATACCGTGCGGATGGTCTAATACTCGCAACTCCAACAGGCTCAACAGCATATTCAATGTCTGCGGGAGGTCCCGTTATCGACCCTAAAATGGGTTGTATTTGTGTAACTCCTATTTGCTCACATTCACTTGCGGCAAGGCCAATCGTTTTTTCTGATGATGCAGAGTTAGCTGTTAGGAACATTTGCGAGAGGGAAAAGAGCCTTTATCTTACCCTTGACGGAAAGATTAATTTTGAAATATTCAAGGGAGACGTTGTGCGTATTAAGCGATCCGCTTCTGTTACAAGACTTATAAAGCTGAAGGAGAGAGGCTTCTACAATACTCTTCACTCCAAAATGAATCACAGTAAATAACATCACGAAAGGATGAATATATAATGAAATCAGCAAGACAGGAAAAAATTCTTGAGCTTATCGTTCGCTATGAGATCGAAACTCAGGACGAGCTTATCGAAAAGCTCCGCAGAGAGGGCTTTGATGTTACACAGGCAACAGCCTCCCGTGATATTAAAGAACTTAAACTGACAAAAACACAAACAAACAAGGGTAAATATCGCTATGTGCGTCCTATAACAAATGATTCTGCTCCGGGCGCAAATTTCAATGCTGCTCTTGCTGCTTCTATTATCAGCATTGATGTGGGAGAAAATATCGTTGTGGTCAGAACCTATCCCGGTATGGCGAATGCCGTTGCCACAGGAATAGACTCAATAAGACATTCTGATATTCTCGGAAGTGTTGCGGGCGATGACACTATTCTTATTGTTACAAGGGCAAAAGAGATCGCAATGGAGATATGCGAACAGGTAAAAAATGTAATGAGAGTTGTGTAAGGAGCAAAAATGCTAACTTCTTTACATATTGAAAATATTGCTGTTATCAAAAGTCTTGATGTTGATCTTGAAAAAGGATTTACTGCGCTGACGGGCGAGACAGGTGCAGGTAAATCTATCATTATCGACAGCATCAATATGCTTATTGGCGGCAAAATTCAGCGAGAGCTTATCAGAACCGGCGAGAAAAAGGCAATGGTCTCGGGGGTTTTTTCCGATCTTTCGCAACCTGTGCTTGATAGGCTTGAAGAAATGGGCTTTTCGGCAGACGATGATGGATGCCTCATGCTTCAAAAAAGCATCACCGATGAAGGTAAAAGCAATATTAAGCTTAATGGCAGGACAATAACTGCTTCTGCTCAAAAAGAGATATCTTCGCTGCTGATAAATATTCACGGTCAAAATGACAGCCATCAATTTCTTTCAAAATCAAGACATATAGGTCTGCTTGATGCTTTTGCAGAGGATGAAGAGGAGCTTGCCTCTTATCGGAAAATTTATGATGAATATGTTGAGACTTTAGGACAGCTGCAGTCTCTTTTAAGCGGCGACAAAGAAAAAAATCGACTCATTGAGATATACCGTTTTCAAATTTTAGAAATAGATGCCCTTAGACTTAAAGAGGGAGAAGAGGAATCTCTTGAGGTAGAATGTGCTAAGCTGAGAAATCTTGAAAAGATCAAAAAGCAGACCGCATTTGCCTATAGAATTCTTCACTCAAGCGAGAAAAGTGCATCGGTTACCTATCTGCTTGACAGAGCATCGCAGTCACTTGATGCGATTTCCGATGTTATTCCGGAGGCAACCGAGCTTTCAGAAAGGCTGAAAAATTACAGATATGAAATAGAGGATGTTGCTCTAACTGTTGAGGAATTTTCAAGCGACGGATATGACGGTGATCCAACAGCCAAGCTAAATAAGCTTGAGGGTAGGCTTGATGCAATTGCTAAGCTGAAAAGAAAATACGGTTCAAGCATTGCCGAAATTTTGGAATTTCGCAGAGAGATAGCAGAAAAGCTTGATATGATTGAGCAATCTGATGATAAAATTGCTGAATTTAAGGAAAGGCTTTCTGCAATTAAAGACGAAATGAAGCTCAGGGCAGAAAAGCTTAGAGAAAAACGCATTTCTGCTGCACGCATTCTCAGAGACAGAATAATGGGAGTTCTTGTTTTTCTTGATATGCCAAAGGTGCGCTTTGATGTTAGCATCGAGCAGTCAGAGCCTAGGCGAAACGGATTCGATGATGTTGAATTTCTTGTTGCAACAAATGCAGGAGAGCCTCTCAAACCTATGATAAAAATTGCATCCGGCGGTGAGCTTTCAAGAATAAT
>JAZUQN010000215.1:0-5794 GCA_045605745.1 Eubacteriales bacterium | reverse complement strand
CACTTGTTGACTCATATCTTGAGATAAGTCAAAAAGCAGATGATTTTACAGCTTTCCAAGTTACCCAAATCAAAATAATCGTTTATATCATTCTCATACCTGCATTTATAGCAGATATTTCACTATTGATAATTCTAAAGCTTGTGGCAAAAGGACTTATTTTCTCTTCCCTATCGGTGTATCTGCTCCGTCTCATATCCCTTTGTTGCTTTGCAGAGGTGATTTTGTTTGGAGCTCTTTCCATATTCTTCCTCCTTGCTCTTGTTGTTTCCTTTGCAGCTCTTTTCCTTGGAATAGTTTTGCGAGTTGTTAAAAATGTTATTGAAGAAGCAACAGCCATTAAGGCAGAAAACGATTTTACAGTTTAAAGAAAGGAAACGATATATGATAATAGTCAATCTTGATGTGATGATGGCTAAACGAAAAATATCCCTTGGCGAGCTTGCAGAAAAAGTTGGTATAACCTCGGTCAATCTTTCGATTTTAAAGACAGGAAAAGCAAAAGCCATTCGTTTTTCAACACTTGATGCAATATGCAAGGCTCTTGATTGCCAGCCCTCTGACATACTTGAATATAAGGAAGGTGATAATGAAGATGAATGACAACATTATAAACGCCGAGTGTGAGAACACAAACACTGCGAAAAAAAATACTTATACAACATATGACACCCTAACAGCTCTCTTGCTCCTGCCAATCTCATTCGGTTTTGTCCGCGCCGCCGGCGCATCCGACTTCCCAATGGGCAGATTTATTTTGTCGCTGATACTTTTTTCGCTTTCTGCATTTTATCTCATAAAACATAATGTTAAATTAACAGCTCATAAATTTTCCTTTTTATCTGCAATAGTGGCACTCATAATGTCATTTGGCTTGATATCAACTTCAAATTCTTCACTGCAAAGCCTGCTTTCGTCTTTTATTAGCATGATTTTTCTTTATTGGGTGTTCGCCTCGGGAAAAAACTCTGCCGAAAAGCTTCCCTCTGATTTGTTCTTTCTTGAAATGTTGAAGGCAGCAATTATAATGCCCTTTGGCTCTGTTATGGCAGCTCTTGAAGCTTTTTCGGGCAAGGGGCGCGGCAAGCTTATCGGCAAAAAATTGCTGCTCATTCTTGGTGGACTTACAATTGCATTCATACCTGCGCTCATAGTTTTTGCACTTTTGTCTTATGACGAAAGCTTTAAAGAGCTTTCCGGAAAAATATTGGATTTCGCAGATTTTGACTTTTTCAGATTTGTATCAGATATGATATTGACAATCCCACTCGCATTTCTGATCTTCGGTGCTCTTTACTCATCGAAAAATCAAAGATTCTCATCTGTTCTTAACGCCGAAAAATGCAAAAAGGTTTCGGGGGCGGTCCGCTTTTTAGATGTAACATTTGTGGTTTCGGCCATTTTCCCCTTCGTAATAATATATCTGGTATTCTTTATTTCGCAAATTGATTATTATCTTTCAGCATTTAGCGGAGTGCTGCCATCGGGCATGAGCTATTCAAGCTATGCAAGGAAGGGTTTTTTTGAGCTATGTGCAGTTTCTGCAATAAATGCAATTATAATACTCATCTCATCGGTGTTTACAAAACCCGGCAAAAACGGCAGCAGCCTTGCTCTTAGAATTGCCAATACCTTGATCGCCATTTCAACGCTTGTTCTAATTGCAACTGCAATGTCAAAAATGGTACTTTATATTGACACCTATGGGCTCACGGTGAAAAGAGTTTTATCCAGTGCTTTTATGATCTTTCTTGCCATTGTTTTTCTTGTAATAATTATTAAGCAGTTCAAAAAAAGAACAAATGTTGTTTTAACCGCCATTTTGGCCGCCACACTGATTTCAACAGTTTTAGCGTTGGCAGACGTGAATACGGTAATTGCGTCATATAATACAGACAGATATCTTGAGGGTAGCCTTGAAGATTTTGAGATTTCATCCCTTATGGAGCTTGGAGACTCAGGTGCTGTTCAGCTTGACAGAATAGCAGAGAAAACAAAGGATGAAAATGTTAGAACAGAGGCGACAGACCTCCTACGCCTATATACTAAGCTGAACAGCGAATCTTCTATATTCTCTATGACCATTCCAAAGCTAAGAGCAGAAAAACTGCTCACAAAATATAGCCGAAAATAAAGGCGTCTTATTTATCTAAAAAGGCTGAGCGTTTCGCTCAGCCTTTTTGCTTTATTTAACAGTCTCGCTTATCTCGCTCCACTTATAAACCTCTTCTATAAGCTTATTCCACTGAAGAACGCCTACAATCTTTTCCTTTGAATATTCCTCTATCAGTTCTTCCTCGGTCATATTATATTGTTCCTTGAATTTTACAATTCCCTCGGCATATTCCTCGTCGGTTATCTGAAGTCCCTCCGCTTTTACTATCGAATAAATAACAAGGTCTTCCTTTACATAATCCTCCGAAAATTTCTTGAGTGCCTCATCGCTCTGACCAACATATGTAGAAAGGAATTCTTCATATTCAACGCCATATTGCTGTGCGTACATCTCATAATTTGCACGGTTAAGCCAATAAAGAGCGTCAACAGCCTTTTGAGGAAGCTCGATAACGGTTACATTTTCCATTATCTGCTGCCAGATTTTATGAGTAGCATCCTGCTTTGCGCTCTCGGCTCTCTCGGTCTCAAGAAAATCCTCATAATAGCTCATAAATTCCTCAACGGTTTCACAGCCCTCGGCACCAAAATGAGCTTTAACAAAATCATCATTAAGCTCGGGAGCAACCTTTTCGCCCTCAATATAATGAATTGTGACAGTGAACACCGTCTTTTTTCCAGCAAGATCGGGATTGTTAGGATATTCGCTTGGAAATGTTACATCATAGCTAACAGTTTCGCCCGGCATAACATCATACATACCGTCAACAAATCCGGGAATATATCCGCTGTTTTCCTTCAGCGTTATCGAAACGTCCTTTGCACTTCCGCCGCCAAATGCAACGCCATCAAGCGTTCCAACATAATCAACACATATCACATCACCCTCTGCGGTTTTGCGGTCTGTGATCTTCGATGGAACTGCCTCGGACATAAGCAGCTCGTCAATTTTGCCGCTTATATATTCTTCATTCACTTCATATGTCTCAACCTCGGCAGAAAGTCCTTTATATTCACCGAGAGTGATATACCCGGAAAGATCCTCGTTCATATAATCCATCACATAGTCGATATCAACGCCTTCGGGAATAAAATCCTCAAGAGTGGCTTTCTCGGTTACTTCGGGTGCTGATGTGTCTGTTTCCTTCTGAGAATCAGCGTCGTCTTTTTTATTAAGCTCAGAAAGCTGGCAGGATGCAAAAGCTGTTATAGCGGCAAGCAGCATTGCTAAAACAGCGGTCTTTTTAAAAATCATCTTTACCTCCAAAAGCGAAATATCGCTCAGTTTATGAGTATAACACAAACAGCTGAAAAAATAAAGAGGTTTTGAATTTTGTTTACAATTTGTATTTTAAAAAGTGCATAAAACAGGTATTTTTTATGCCCAAATTGTTAAAAAGTTGATATCTCACTTGCATATTCAGATGTTTTGATATATAATGATATGGAATATTCTTTTTTGGAGGGCAGAAAATGAGCCTTTGCACAGACCTTGAAGCAAGAATAAAAAACGGAAGGATAACCGTTCTCGGTATTGGAATTTCAAATCGTCCTCTTATAGACTACCTTCTTTTGCGTGGTGCAAGCGTCACCGCAAGAGATAAGAAAACCTATGACCAGCTTTTGCCATATTCAAAAGAGCTGAATGAAAGAGGCGTGAAACTGATTCTCGGCAACGATTATCTTGAAAATATAGATGAAGATGTTATTTTCCGTGCCCCCGGCATAAGACCGGATCTACCACAGATCGCCGCCGCTGTTTCGAGGGGTGCACTTTTAACCTCTGAAATGGAGCTTTTCTTTGAGCTTTCGCCGGCAAGGATCCTTGCAATCACCGGCAGTGACGGAAAGACCACCACAACAACACTTACATATAAGCTTCTTGAGGCTGAGCTTAAAAAGAATGGCAAGGGCAAAGCTTTTATTGGCGGCAACATCGGAGCACCACTTTTGCCTTATGTCAGTGAAATGACTGAAAATGATATTGCCGTTGTTGAGCTTTCAAGCTTTCAGCTTTCGACGATGCGACGCTCGCCTATTCGTGCCATAATGACAAATGTCACCCCAAATCATCTTGATTGGCACACGGATATGGACGAATATATTGAGGCAAAATCCAACATCTGCCGCCACGCACCTATATCTCACATAACCATGAACGCGGAAAATGAGATAACGGCCGAGATAGGCAGAAATTCGGATATTCATGTCACATTTTTCTCCTCTAAAAGAACTGACTTTTCCGAGATAACTCACGGAAAAATCGATGCCAGTGCAATATATGAAAAGGACGGGTTTATAACCTTTTCGGATGGCAAGAGCGAGGAAAAAATACTTGAAACTGCCTCAATAAAGCTGCCCGGCAGACACAATGTTGAAAATTACATGGCCGCTATTTCAATAACGAGAGGACTTGTTTCAAATGAAACCATAAGCGGAATTGCCAAAAGTTTTGGCGGTGTTGCCCACCGACTTGAATTTGTGCGTGAGCTTAACGGAGTTAAATATTATAACAGCTCTATCGATTCAAGTCCAACAAGAACAGCGGCGGCACTCTCAGCATTAAGCGAAAAGCCTATAATCATCTGCGGCGGATATGATAAACAGATCCCCTTTGCCCCTCTTGCAGAAGCTCTGTGCCAAAGGGCAAAAAAGGTGATACTGACAGGTGCAACCGCCAACAAAATCAAGACAGCCCTTTTGGAATGTAAGCTTTTTAATGCAGAAAAGCTCCCCATTATTGAGGAAAATGATTTTGAAGCGGCGGTTAAAGCCGCAAGTCAAGCTGCCGTAGCGGGTGACACAGTTCTTCTTTCTCCTGCCTGCGCAAGCTTTGATGCTTTCCCCAATTTTGAGGTTAGAGGAAATAAATTTAAAGAAATAGTTAATGCTTTTTAACCAAAAGGAGGCACCCGTAACAGTTGGGCGAATTATAAAATGATAGATAAAAAAAGTCCTATTGGGGTTTTTGATTCGGGCATCGGAGGAGTTAGCGTCCTTCGAGAGCTGGTTAAAATTGCCCCCCGCGAAAATATCATATACTATGGTGATTCAAAAAATGCTCCCTACGGAGACAAAGATACAGATGAGGTTCGTGCCCTTACCTTTGCGGCAACCGAAAAACTGCTTTCATTGGGGATAAAAGCACTTGTTGTTGCTTGCAACACAGCAACAAGTGCGGCAGTGAGACGCCTTCGCACAATGTATCCGGACCTGCCCATAGTCGGCATAGAACCGGCCGTTAAGCCGGCGGTGATTTACGGCGAGAATAAGCTAAGAAAAAGAGACGGCAGCTCAAAGATTTTGGTTATGGCAACGCCTGTTACCATATCTGAAGAAAAATTTGCGGTTTTAACCGAAGAATATAAAGAGCGAGCAGAGATCCTTCCGCTTCCCTGCCCTCATCTTGCCGAGCTCATAGAAAAATCCCCCCTTGATTCTCCCGAGCTTGAGAAGTATATATCCAAACTGCTCGCTCCGTATAAGGGCGTGGATTCTGTTGTTCTTGGATGCACACACTATCCCTTTATAAAGAATCTTATAAGTTCTGCTCTTCCAAATGCGCAGATATTCGATGGCGGATTTGGCACAGCAAAGGAAGCCATAAGAAGGATCGGGGTAGCCGGACTTTTAAATGACAGCAATGAAAAAGGAAAAATAAACTTTATAACAAGCAAGG
>JAZUQN010000214.1:0-7231 GCA_045605745.1 Eubacteriales bacterium | reverse complement strand
GCGGCTTCTTGATACTGCGGGCGGAGAGACTTTTGCAAGAGTTATTCAAGCAAAGGATACACCTGATATAAGAACGGTTGTTGGAAGCGGAAAGGTTGAGGAGATAAGCGAGCTTTGCCGAGCAAACGATATCGACCTCATAATTTTTGACACAGAGCTTTCCCCATCGCAGATAAGAAATCTTGAGGACGGTACATCTGTGAGGGTCATTGATCGCAGTATGCTGATACTTGATATATTTGCGCTTCATGCTGTAAGCGGAGAAGGTAAGCTTCAGGTTGAGCTTGCTCAGCTGAAATATACAGCTCCGAGACTTATCGGTAAAGGACTTGAAATGTCCCGTCTCGGCGGCGGAATAGGTACGCGAGGTCCCGGTGAGAGCAAGCTTGAAAGCGATCGTCGCCATATGAAGCGCAGAATTGCCGCACTTGAAGAAGAACTGAGAGAGCTTGACAAAAATCGAAGCACTATGCGTGCAGCAAGAGACAGAAGCGGCATTGCAAAGGTTGCAATTGTGGGATATACAAATGCAGGAAAGTCTACCCTGCTTAACAGATTGACCGATGCCGGTATTCTCGCAGAGGACAAGCTTTTTGCAACCCTTGACCCAACAACAAGAAAATTTGAATTACCCTCCGGAGAAAATATACTTCTAACCGATACTGTAGGATTTATAAGAAAGCTGCCTCACCATCTTGTGAAAGCGTTTAAATCTACCCTTGATGAGGCTGTTTATGCTGATGTCCTCTTAATTCTGATTGATGCTTCGGATGATGAGTGTGAAAGTGAGCTTGAGGTGACAAATAAACTGCTGGCAGACCTTGGCGCTTCGGGAAAACCAACGCTTTATGTTTTTAACAAGTGTGACAAGGCAGGAGTGCTTCCCACAATTGCCCATGAAGAGCGAGAGAATGTTTTTTATATTTCTGCCAGAACCGGAGAAGGCGTTGATAAGATGATATTAAGGCTTGAGGAGTTGGTTCAGGCAGGGAAAAAACGACTTGTTTTCACAATTCCAAATGCTGAGCAGGGAGCTCTTAATATACTTTATAAAAACGCTGCGGTTGAGAATGTTGAATATGGGGCAGAGGCTGTTCGGGTGACTGCAACGGTTGATGCAAAGATGAGGGGTATGCTTGGCAGATATCTGCCTGAGGCAGATAGGATCAAAAGTGAGGAAGATTTATGATGGCTGAGCTTTATACCACCATCGAGAGGGAAGCTGTTGCAGAATTTGAGGAGAAAAAGTCGGTGTTTATCGGTCATGCAATGCCCGTAAAAACCGAGGAGCAAGCAGCAGCTTTTGTTAAGGAGCTGAAGAACAAATACAGAGACGCAACCCACAATGTTTTTGCATACGTGTTAGGGGACGGAACAATTCAGCGCTATTCGGATGATGGTGAGCCGCAGGGAACTGCAGGTATGCCTGTGCTTGATGTTATAAGAAAATCCGGATGTACTGACACGGCAATAGTGGTTACAAGATATTTTGGCGGAACTCTGCTTGGTGCAGGCGGACTTGTTCGCGCATATTCTCATGCTGCAAAATTAGCACTTGATGAGGCTCATATCATAACTTATGAAAAATATGCAGTTATAAAGCTGACCTGCACATATTCAGATTATGGCAAATATCTTGCCGAAACCGATAAGTTTGGCGTTATAAATGACGGCGTGGATTTTGCAGAAAATGTGACGATGAAGCTTGCGCTGAAAAATGCCCGGCTTGCTGAATTTATGCAGCTGATAAGCGATGCAAGCAACGGAAAGTTATCCCCCGAAAAGATTGACGAAAGATTTGATTACCGATAAAAAAATCAGCCGGATGTTAATACAATCCGGCTGATTTTTTTATCGGCTGTATCCGAAGATCTTTGTGCGCATAAGCTTTGAAAGCAGATTTGCAGGTAGCGATATGAGACACCAGAAAAAGCTGAAAAGCAGGCATATCTGTCCTCTGAAATTCAGTGGCAGATCTGAATAATCCCATATATCAAGCTGCATTAGGTTGTTTAATATCTCGCCGGCACAAAGCTCAAGTAAGCTGATGATCATTCCTCCCAAAATACAGTAAAATGTAAGGGGCATATCCGGGAAATAACAACCGATAAGATATAAAGAAATAAAGCAAATTCCGCCAAGAAATGCCATTGCAGCGTGTGAATAGCCTCGCCAAGATAACTCAATGAGATAATAAAGAATTGCACCTGTTGAAAATATCAGCAGATATTCGGATGCGAGCATAGTGAATTTTTTGAAAATTGAATTTTTCATGGTCTTTATCCTCCTATGCTTATTTTTTTGTCCGTTGTTTGGAAAATAAACATACTTTTTCAATAAAAATTTAGGAAACTATTGTATTAAGTGAGAATTTCTGTTATAATAATAGAGAATATACTTTTGAGGCAGGAGGTGGGCACTTGCTTGGAATATCAGGATGCAAAGAGCGCCGTTTGTATTTTAAATGGTGCGCAAAGCGTGCAATGGGGGAACATGGAAACCTTTTAAGATTCATTGGAGCATCCCTTATAATGCTTGCTGTTTTTGAAGCATTTGTTTATTCCTATGAAACTGTCTGCTATTTCATCCTTGGCCCAAAAATGTCTGTGGCTCTTCTTGCGGCAGAGCTTTTGATCGGTTTTATTGTTTTAGTACCGCTTTTTATGAGCCTTGCACGAATGTCCCATCGAATGGCCTTTGAAATGAAAACCGAATTATCAGATATCCTTTGGGCTTTTTCAAAGGATAGAATCAGAGCTGTTTATATCGTTGCTATCAGATCATTTTTCGGATTACTTGGACTTTTTTGCTTGTCCTTTGTATTCGGCCGACTTGTTTCATATGCCTTTGAGGGGATATATGTAGATTTCTTCTCTAAAACTGCAATGTATTTTGCGTTGGCACTTGTTCCTGTTTTTTCGGGTGTTTTTTCATCTTCTCTCATTCTGCCAACTGCATTTTTTGAAACAGACGATCTCTCTGAGGCTATCTCTGTTGCAAAAAAAAGCCGTGCCGGACAAGCACTTGAAATATCAGCATTTAATGTCAGCTTTGTGCCACTGTTTGTTCTCTCACTGTTTACCTTTGGAATAATGCTGTTTGTATATTTTTTGCCGTTTTATATGATCGCATTTCAAATATGCGCCTCATATTTTATCGGCTGCAATAAGGTTAAATAATATAAGAAAGTAAGGTATATATTATGGAAAGGTTTTATATCACAACTGCTATAGCCTATGCTTCAAGAAAGCCTCATTTCGGCAATACATATGAGGTTATTATGACCGATGCGGTTGCTCGCTATAAGAGACTGCGCGGATATGATGTGTTCTTTTTGACGGGCACAGATGAGCACGGTCAGAAAATAGAAAATCTTGCCCTTGAAGCCGGAATCACTCCAAAGGCTTATGTTGACGGTGTTGCAGGAGAGATAAAGAACATCTGGGATCTTATGAACACCAGCTATGATAAATTTATCCGCACAACCGATGACTATCATGAAAAGAGCGTTGAAAAAATATTTAAAAAGCTTTATGATAAGGGCGATATTTATAAGGGATATTATGAGGGGTGGTATTGCACACCCTGTGAGTCCTTTTTCACTGACACTCAGATAACAGACGGAAAATGCCCCGATTGTGGCAGACCCGTTCAGAAAACAAGAGAAGAATCATATTTCTTCAAAATGAGCAAATATGCTGACAAACTTATTAAATATATCGAGGATAACCCCGATTTCATCCAGCCGGAATCACGCAAAAAGGAAATGATAAATAACTTTTTGAAGGTTGAGGGCGGCCTTCAGGATCTTTGCGTTTCGAGAACTGCTTTTAAGTGGGGCGTTCCGGTTGGCTTCGATCCTAAGCACGTTATATATGTTTGGATAGATGCACTTTCTAACTATATCACGGCTCTTGGTTATGATCCTGAGCTTAGTGAGCAGCCCGAGCTCTTTAAAAAGTATTGGCCCGCTGAGGTTCATATGATAGGAAAGGATATTCTGAGATTCCACACTATCTATTGGCCTATTATGCTGATGGCTCTTGATGTTGAGCTTCCCAAAAAGGTCTTTGGACATCCTTGGTTTAACTTCGGTGAGGACAAGATGTCAAAATCAAAGGGTAATGTTATCTATGCAGATGACCTTGCAAAAAGGTTTGGCGTTGACGGAGTCCGCTATTATGCACTTTCCGAAATGCCCTTTGCATCTGATGGCTCTATAACATATGAGAGCGTTATCACAAGATATAATGCAGACCTTGTTAATAATCTTGGAAACCTCTTTAAGCGTACACTTGATATGCTTAAAAAATATAATGACGCTGTAATTCCCGAACCAAGCTGTGCCCAGACTCTTGATGAGGAGCTTAAAAATGCCTGCGTTGAAGCTTATAACAAATTCACCGCAAACATGGACGAATATAGAATAGCAGATGCCCTTGAGCATATATTTACAATGCTTCGCCGCGCAAATAAGTATATAGATGAGACCACCCCCTGGGTTCTTGCAAAGGATCCGGCTATGAAGGCTCGTCTTGATACGGTTCTTTATAATCTTCTTGAGACTATCCGTTGGGGTGCAGTTATGCTTCAGCCAATTATTCCCGAGTCGGCGGAGGATATTCTCCATCGTCTTGGTACAGACGCAAAAAGCTTTGATACTATCGGATGCGCTGATAAATTCTGCGGAATGAAGGCCGGAACGTCAACAGGTGACAGCAAGGTTCTGTTTGCAAGAATTGACGAAAAGGTTATGCTCCAGGAGCTTCAGTCAGAGCTTGAAGCGCAGATGAAGGCTGCACAGGCGGCAGAAAAGAATATCAAAAAGCCCGAGGGACTTGCACAGATTGGAATTGACGATTTTATGAATGTCGAGCTTCGCACTGCAAAGGTCGTGGCTTGCGAAAAGGTGCCAAAGGCTAAAAAGCTTCTTAAGCTCACAATTGACCTTGGTTATGAGCAGAGAACTGTTGTTTCGGGAATTGCAAAATTCTATGAGCCCGAGCAGATGATAGGCAAAAAGATCATAGTTGTTGCAAACCTTAAGCCTGCAACCCTTTGCGGAATTGAATCAAACGGTATGATACTTGCTTCGGGTGAAGAGGAGATAAGAGTTGTGTTCCTTTCGGATGACACTCCTCTCGGAGAGAGAGTTAGATAATATGAAGCTTTTTGATTCGCACGCACATTATTATGACGAGCGATTCGGAGAAGAGATTGAAGGCGGAGCGGACAAAATCCTATCCGCCCTTTTCTCGGATAATGTTGGCTGGATAATAAATGTGGCAACAAACAATGAAAATGCCAAGGAGTGTATTGCTCAGGCTCTTAGATATAAAAATATGTACTCGGCAGTTGGCATACATCCCGGCGACTGTCGTTTTTATGACGATGTTGATGCTGAAATCGAAAGACTAAGCCACTTCTTTGAAAAGAAAACAGAAAATAAAATAGTTGCTCTTGGAGAGATAGGCCTTGATTATCATTATGAAGGAACCGACAAGGCAAAGCAACAGGCCTTTTTTGAAAGACAGCTTCAAATGGCGAGAGAGCTTCGTCTGCCGGTTATAATTCATGACAGAGAGGCACACGGTGATTGCTTTGATACTGTTAGAAAATATCCGGATGTTAAAGGGGTTTTTCATTCATACAGCGGAAGCGCAGAAATGGCAAAGGAGCTTGTGAAAATGGGATGGTATATCTCCTTTTCCGGTGTTCTTACATTCAAGAATGCTGCAAAAGTCAAGGAGGTTGCTGCCGCTCTGCCAAAGGATAGATTGCTTATCGAAACCGATTGCCCTTATCTGACGCCGCATCCTCACAGGGGCGAGATAAATCATTCCGGATATATGCATCTGACCCTTAAGGCTCTTGCGGATATTCACGGTGCTTCCTATGAAGATTTTGCTGAGTTGACTGCAGAAAACGCCGCAAGGCTGTTCGGAATAGGGCTTTGAAAGCATTGATTCAAGCTCAAAAGCGCAAAAGTGTTCAAAAACATCAAAAAAATATAGCTTCAATTGTGCAAAAGGGAGAAAATTTTGCGTGGACATATTGGTGCTTGACAAACTTGTCCGGGAAATGATATAATATTGTGTAGCTTTGGGCTAACTATGCCCAGTTGCTTTTTTAGACAGTAACGTGTGCCCGTCACACGACTGTATATAAACATTTATTACAGAAGAAGGAGGAATAAAATGCCAACATTTAACCAGCTTGTAAGACAGGGTCGCAGCGACAGAGTTTATAAGTCCAAGAGCCCGGTGCTCCAGAAGGGCTTTAATGCACTCAAGAACACAACGACCAACCAGTCTTCTCCTCAGAAGAGAGGCGTATGTACAAAGGTATCCACAACAAGCCCTAAGAAGCCTAACTCTGCGCTTCGTAAGATCGCCAGAGTAAGACTCACAAACGGCCTTGAGGCTACAACTTATATCCCCGGCATCGGACACAACATTCAGGAACACTCCGTTGTGCTTATCCGAGGCGGAAGAGTTCGTGACCTCCCCGGTGTGCGTTACCACATCATTCGCGGTACACTTGACGCACAGGGCGTTGCAAACCGTAACCAGAGCCGTTCCAAGTACGGCGCAAAGAGACCTAAGAAGAAGTAATTTAAATCTTAGGCAGGTATAATTTAAGAACAGCATCTTAGCTCCGTCTGATGTTACTGTAAAAAATGTTTATATACAACATCTTTGACGAGCGCTAACGAAAGAATGCTTTCGAGTACCTATGAGTTCATAATATTTGATGAAGGAGGGAAGAACAGTGCCGAGAAGAGGACAAATTTCCAAAAGAGACGTATTGCCGGATCCTATATACGGTTCTAAGCTTGTAACAAAGCTCGTAAACAACATCATGCTTGATGGTAAAAAGGGCGTAGCACAGACAATCGTATATGATGCATTTGCAATCGTTGAAGCAAAGCAGGGCAAGAGCCCGCTTGAAGTATTCCAGGCAGCACTTGAAAATATCATGCCTGTACTGGAAGTTAAGGCTCGCCGTGTAGGTGGTTCCACATACCAGGTACCTATGGAGGTTAGAGCAGAACGTCGTCAGACTCTTGGTCTCCGTTGGCTGGTAGCTTATTCCAGAAACCGCGGAGAGCGCACAATGGCTGAGCGTCTTGCAGCAGAGATCATCGATGCTACAAACAGCACAGGCGGTGCATTCAAGAAGAAGGAAGAGACACACAGAATGGCAGAAGCTAATAAGGCTTTCGCACATT
>JAZUQN010000213.1:0-2023 GCA_045605745.1 Eubacteriales bacterium | reverse complement strand
CAGCTTGGCGGAGGAAACGGAGAGCTTAAAGCCGCAATGCAGTATATGTCGCAGAGCTTCAGAATAAAAGACCCTGAAATAAAAGATTTGTTTCTGGATATTGCCGCAGAGGAATTGAGTCATTTGGAGATGATTTCACAGACAATAAATTTGCTTAACGGACACGATGTTGATGCCACAAAGGTACCGTGCGGTGAAATACAAACCCATGTTTTACTCGGTCTTAACCCCGGACTTATAAATGCGTCAGGATATTCGTGGACGGCGGATTATGTAACCGTTACCGGAGATTTATGTGCCGATTTGCTCTCTAATATTGCATCAGAGCAGAGGGCAAAGGTTGTATATGAATATCTTTACAGACAGATTGATGATAAAAAGGTAAGAGAGACCATTGATTTTCTTTTAAACCGCGAAGAAGCGCATAATGCAATGTTCAGAGAGGCGTTTAATAAAGTGCAGAATACAGGCTCAAATCAGGATTTTGGAACAACTAAGGCGGCAAAAATGTATTTTAGTATGTCAGAGCCGTCGCCCTCCAATTCGCCGTTTTCAAGTGTAGAGGGCAAAAAACCTTCTTTTGAATAGTTGTTAGTTGCTTCCAAATATTTAAAATGTCATTATATAATCCTCTGAGGCTGTGCATAATAAAGAATGAAAGGGGAGATATAAATGGAAGAAAAAGAAATAAAAAAAGACAATGACAAATGCTCAAAAAAGCTGACTGATGCCGGCAAGATAAAGGGCAAAATTGATGTTCATGATACTCGCGAGCGCAAGGACGGACCGGGCGGAAATTAAATAACAAAAAGGCATCCTTTTGGATGCCTTTGACCTTGCGCTAAATATTTTTATCCCTTATCAGCTTTAAAAATGCCTGTGCAGCCAAGGAGAGCGGGTTATGCTGTAAATATGCATAGCCAATGCTGCGCGGCGGCAAAGCCGGAGTAAGGTTCATCTGCCGGATTGTGCCCTTTTGCAAGGCTTCTTTTGAAAATTCTTTTACAACACATGAAACGCCAAGATGGATGGATGCAAAACGTATGAGCAAATCATGTGCCGCAATTTCAATTTGAGGTTTAAGGTCAATGTGTTTTTCTGCAAATTTTTTTTCAATGTATCTGCGTGATGATGAGTTTTTTTCAAGAAGGATAAGAGGCTCTTCGGCAATTTCGTTCCATGAATAACTCTGCTTTAGGGGATGCTCTGCTCCGCATACAAAAATATCGTGAATTTCCAGACAGGGCTCGATACATAATTCATTGTCTGTTACAGGAAGGTTGACAAAGGCAAGCTCTGCCTTGCCATCTTTTACAAGCTGAAGCATCTGATACGAATAAGAGTTTGCCATTTCGATTCTTATTTTTGGATAAATTTCGTGAAAATGCTCAAGATAAGGGAGAAGATAATGGCTTGTAATGGTATCGCCGGCTGCAATCACAAGTGAGCCGCTTTCAAGGTGGTGAAGCCGTGCAAGAAGCGTTTCACCCTGCTCTATCGCTTGCATGGCGCTTTCTATTTTCTGAAATAAAAGTGCGCCCTCTTTTGTCAAAGTCACACCTCGACGCGAGCGTATAAACAATTGAGTGCTTAAATCCTGTTCTAATTGGTGAATACATTGTGAAATAGCTGACTGCGAGATGTACAGGTGCTGTGCAGCAGTTGAAAACGATGCATAACGTGCGGTTTCATAAAAAATCCTATAATAATCAAGCTTTGTTTTCATATAAGCTCTCCTTATTACTGTTGTAAATTTTATATACTTTACTAATGGCTATAAATGTATTATAATAAGAGAGTAACAAAAAGTCAATAATCTGGAGGAACTTTTTATGGAAAGAAAAACCGGAACTATTTCAAGAGGTATTCGCTGTCCGATTATTCGTGAGGGCGATAATATGGTAGATATTGTTGTAAACAGCGTGATGGAGGCGTCGGCGGCAGATGGCTTTGAACTGCGTGACCGCGATGTTGTTGCAGTAACAGAATCAGTTGTTGCCCGCGCACAGGGAAATTATGTATC
>JAZUQN010000212.1:0-4915 GCA_045605745.1 Eubacteriales bacterium | reverse complement strand
CCATAAAAACTTCGCAGTGTGCTCTCCTATGTGTTTCCGGTAAATCAAAATTTACCGCCCCTTGCTTATAAATTCAAGGCCGGTTCGTTTATCGAACCGGCCACTGTTTTTTACATTTATTTAATTATAGCTGAATATTCTGTCACTGCCTGCACCGATTCTTGTGAGCACTATCTCACCGTCAGCTTTGATAGTTATAATGCTAATGCAGTTTTCTGAGACAGTGTCTTTTTCCATTGTTATATCGCTATCGTATATTATAGGATCATTATAGCAGTCATTATTCAAGCCTATATAGAATACCGCATCATCCGAAATATAGTTATAATCCTCATATGGAATATTGCACACATAGCTTGCTCCAACTGTTTGATAAACATATGAGAGGTCAAGATGCCAGTGACCGCTGAGAGAGAATACCGTTCCGTTATAAGCGTCAAAATTAACGGTATATTCGTTCTCAAAGCCCACAACAGCATCCATGGCATCATTGCCACTCATATCATAGGTGAGCGTATAGCTTGAGCCGGCCTTAAAAGCGGAAAGAAGCTTGTAAACCTCCTCATATGCGGTATTATAATCTTCATTTGAGCCAAGCATATGGCCAAGGAACACAACATCATAATCCTTGCCATCAACATTTGGAGTTGAAAGAAGTGCATCTGCAATAAACTTGAGCTGTGTGGGGATCACTTTTGAATAAAGCTTATTTAGGACATAATACTCTGTGAGTCCACAGTTTCCGGAATTATAAACTATATATCTTATGCCGTTTTCATGATCGTCATAATAATAATGCTGCTTTGCCCATGCAACAAATTCAGCCTTCATCTGCTCGGCACTGTAATTACCCTTTGCCGTGAAAACAATATCGTCTTCGCCTTTGCCATCTGCAAGAGCAAGCATATCAAGATCAAAGGCTATGCCCTCTTTGTTCTCGATATGCTTGATTGTGGCATCATAAATTGTGGTGTCGGGAAGCAAAACAGTGTAAGCGCCCTGACCGTCGACACCCTCCACAGCACCGCTGTCCTTCAGCTTGCCCCATCTTGTATAGTTTGCATCGTGGTTTCCTACAACGAAGAGGCCGTCCTCTCCAAACCGATCATAAAAATCGGTTTCAAGAGCCTCTCTGAATATCTGTTCAGCCTGCTCCTTTGTATCCTCTTTTGAATATGGATCGCCAAGATTAACTACAGTCTTAATGCCGCTGTTTGCACGCACATATTCTATAAGATCGGCTGTTATTCTTGTATTTTTACCACCGACACTCAGATAATGAGTGTCGGTGTAAATGATAAATGATCTTCCTTCGGGCAGTGTGGCCAGCTTTTCGTCAATATGAGCCGCCCAATAGTCATCTATAACAGGGACTGCATATTCTACATTCTTGCCAAATATCTTTGTGCTGACAGCACTCATATCTGAAATTCCAAGATTTGAAATTGCTTGTGCAGAAGCACTGTCGGTTGCATAAATAGCAATGTATTTTCCTGAATTTACAGGGTCGCTCACAAGCATACCCGTAACCGCATCGTTATCAACATTAAGCTCTGTTTTGTCGCATCCAAGAAGCATATTCCATGTGGGGTCTTGGGCATCCTTTTTGAGCGTTATCTTTTTATTCTGGAGCATAGCAAGAGAAAGCTTATAGAGAGACATTGAATCATATTCGCTTGCCTCCTCGCCTGTGAATATTACGAAATGCTCATTACCCTTTTTCCAGATCTCATATCCAACGCTGACGATTTCGGTCTTATACTGATCCTGACCGTCAAATTTGACAACCGTTACATTAAAGGTAACCGTGTTACCGGATTTTTTGTAATTAAGCTCTGTATATTCGCCATTTTCCATAATGGCCTTTTTAATAATCTTTGAATCTGCCGTTACAAACTCTGTGCCCGAAAGGGTCAAAACAGATCCTTCGCCGCCAAAGCTCTCGGAAAAGCTGCTCCACTTATCCTTTGTTGAGGTGAGTGCGCCAAATTCAACAAGCTCATAGCCTTCACGAGCACTGAGATCAAAGACAAACAGCGTTCTGAGTCCGTTATATCCGCTTTCTCTCACCTGATAACCGTCAAGGCTCATGCCGCCTGCGGTGAAGGCAAAGACCGAGGAGCTTGAAATGCCTGCTTCAGAGAGCACCGCATTAACAGCCTCTGCGTCCGTCAGATTTTCGCAATATATAACCGTTCCCTTTGTTCCTCCGGCAAATGTGCCATTGCCAATGAGAGAAACAGGAGCTTTCATAATTATTTTATTAAGAGAAGTGCAGCTTTCAAAGGCTCCGTCTTCAATACTTATAAAGTTTTCAGTTATAGTGACAGATTTAAGGGAGGTACAACCGCTGAATGTATTTGCATATATCACAGGATTGTATTTAGCATTCTCATCGCTTGCATCTACACAGACAAAGCTGGGAAGAATAACTCTTTCAATTGCGGAACAATTTGTAAAAAGACCGTTCATAAATACACTTAGTCTGTCAACAATATTCTCACCATTCATGTTACTGAAATCCGCAACGCCTATCTTCATATCCGCTTCATTGCCGAAATAAACGGTTTTAAGATTAGTACAGCCGGCAAAAACGCTTCCGGTCTTGTCAAGAAATCTCTGATTTTCTGCAAAACAAACGCTTCTGAGGTTTGGAGTATTTAGGAAAAGTTCATCCGAGCGAATTTTAGCAAATGACAAAGGGAAAACAACCTCTGTGATAAGCTCTCTGTAAGCATCAAAGAACACCTTTGCCCCATGCTCTTTTGCATAAAGATCTTTTCCTGATTTAGTTCTTAAAACCTCAACTCTTCCGCTTTCGGGGAAGAATGTGAGCGTTCCGTATACTTCTGTGCCATCCGTGATGTCTGCGGTATGGGTTGTATCATAGCCATTATCCATAGCATATGTATGCATATATGAACCAACGGGAGCGTAAATGGCCTTTAGGGAGGCGGGGGAAGCAAAGCTTGCATTTGCAGAGCCTATTTTCATTGTCGCAACACTTGCAGGCAGGCTGATCTCCTCAAGTGCGTCACATCCTTGGAAAGCATATGGACCAAGGGCTGTGATACTCATCATAGAAAGGTCAAGGCTCACAAGAGATGAATTGTTGCGGAACATTTCTCTGCAGCCATTATCTGTGTCAACAACTTCAACTTCAGGATTAAATTTATAGGCTTCTGCACAGCTCATATTAGAAAAGATATAGCCACCACTCAAATCCATATACTCGATACTTCTAAGGTCGATAACACCTGCTTCGGGAACATTTCCCCTAACATAAACTGTTGAAAGGGAAGTCATCATTCTAAATGCTCCGCCGTATATTGATTTAAAGCTTTCGGGAAGCTCGATAGTGGTTACACCCTTTAGCCAAGCAAATGCCTCTCTGTTAATGCCTGTAATACCTTCGCCTATCACTATTTTGTTGAGAGTTGTGGTACCCCAAGATGTGCTCGATATAAACGGATGTTTCTTGGTTTCACTGTCTTTGGTGATAGATACCGAATCTGCAAGGGCAGAAGTAATTATGGTGTTTGATGCATAATCTCCGGCTGTAACAGTCTTGTCGATATAGAGATAGAGTGTATATGAATAAGCATCGGTGGGATCCATATCATGCACTTCATATGCTATATTGGTGTTAACCGCTGCGCTTCCGTTCCAGGTCTGGAGATATCCTGTGCGAACTGCAAGAGAAGCATCGGGCTTGCTGTCCCAAAGAGAAACAGGCTCTGGTGCCGGAAGAAGTCCATTCTCCTCAGCAAATGCGTATCCTACAGAGCCTTCATCTGCATAGATTACCTCAATGGGACAGTCGACAAATGCATCAGCTTCTATCAAAAGGAAGTTTGAAGGAATAGTTATAGCTTTAAGTGATGTACAGCCGCTAAATGTGCTTGCGGGAAGCTGGCTATAGGTTGAGCCGGAGGGCAGAATGACCTCTTCAAGCGCACTGCATCCCTTAAAAAGATTTGCTATAAAAATATTATTGACGTCTGCGTCGCTTGTATTGTTCATAACTCCGCTAAGGTCTGCAACGCCTTCCTTTTTGTTTGATTCATCACCAAACCAAACTGTTTTAAGAGATGTGCATCCCTCAAACATACCGGTGGTTCTCATTCGCATACGCTGATTTGCGGCAAAGTTTACACTCTCAAGTGCAGTATAACCATAGAAAAATGTTTGCTCTGCCATTTGGTTAAGTCTTGAGAAATAATCACATTTTACAAACTTAACGCTATCCTTGTATTGATCCATAAAATTCTGAAATTCATAATTCAGAGTTTTATCCTCGTTTTGCGAAACAGGAAAAAAGTCGATCTTTGCTGAATTTACATTGATAATGTGCATCGAGAAAGTGTCTGTGTCATATTCGATGCGTATAGAGCCGTCCGAATTTGTGACCGATTCTGTTACCGCAGCCGCACTAATGGCAAAAGCCGCAATAAGCGCTACGATAATAAAAGTGCAAAGGAAAAATCTTTTTAAGTTTTTCATGTCTCAAAAATCCTTTCTGCCAATTATCCTTGGCATGGTTTATTTATTTAAGGGCATCAAACATTGCCTTAACTTCACTTTGAGATAAGGTCATTTCTTGGTTTAAGTATGCCTCACCTTCTCCAAGCACCTCAACTCCACTGTCTCCTGTCCATGTCATAACATAAACAAAGGAATAACCCTCTTTTGATAATGCATAAAGGTTTCCATAAAGGTCCAAGCAGTTAAACAGCTCGGATTGATCCTCTCGTTTTTCAGCTTTAACATCGCCTCCGGGCCCAAACTCTGTTATTGCCCCGGGCTTTCCTGCGTGACGGACAAGCTCAAGATAATTGTCGTTTTCTGTTATCTCCATCTTACCGCCGCTATACCAGTCAACTCCAACCATATCCACATATTCATCGCCGGGATA
>JAZUQN010000211.1:0-5181 GCA_045605745.1 Eubacteriales bacterium | reverse complement strand
TGAAGGCCTTTAATGTTGGTATTAAAATCTGAATCCATTTTTACTCTGTTACTGTAAAATTTGAGCTCCGGTGAATAGAGTAGTGTTTCTGTTGATGCAACACCCGGAACAACGGTGTCCATTGCCTGAATGAAATTTATTATGTTTGTCATTGCTCTATAAGGCATTGCCGCAGTTATATCTCCTGCAACAGCGTCGGGCAATGATGGGCGTAAATTGGATTGTGTAAGTTCCTTTTGCCATGTGCGTTTTCCATCAAGAATATCACCAAAACGCTGAACAAGAATGTGACCTGCTCCCAGCATATTTGTGAGCTCACCAACCTTTTGTGCATATTCAATTGGCTGATTAAAAGGTACGCTGAAGTTGTGGGAGCAAAGAATAGCAAAATTGGTATTATTAGATTTGAGTTCTTTATAAGAATGACCATTGACAACTGCCAAGTTATTATCATAATTCTCTTGGCTTACAAAACCGCCAGGGTTTTGGCAGAAGGTCCTTACTTTATTCTTAAAAGGATGGGGATAACCGACAAGCTTAGCTTCATAAAGAACCTTATTAACCTTTTCCATTATCTCATTTCTGACCTCAACCCTAACGCCGATATCAACAGTTCCCGGTGCGTGGGCAATATTATGCTCAGCACATAGCTTTTCAAGCCAATCTGCTCCGCGTCTGCCTGTTGCAACCACAACGTGCTCAGCTTCCATTTCAAAATTTTTGCCGTTTTGCGACAGAGTTACTCCGCAACATACGCTGTCACGAAGAATGAGGTCTACACACTCGCACCCAAAAAGCATTTCGACGCCATTATCAATCAGATATTTCTCTATAGAATAATAAATATCCTGTGCCTTTTCAGTACCTAAATGTCTTATTGGACAATCAACTAACTTTAGACCTGCTTTAATAGCATTTTTTCTTATCTCTTTGACTTCATCTGTGTTTTCAAGGCCTTCAACATGAGTGTCTGCCCCGAATTCCAAATATATTCTATCTGTATAATCAATAGTCTCTTGAGCCAGATCTTCTCCAATAAGATTTGGCAGATCGCCGCCAACCTCATAGCTGAGAGACAGTTTACCATCAGAAAAAGCACCTGCACCTGAGAATCCCGTTGTTATATGACAATAAGGCTTACAATTGACGCATTGTTTTGTTTTGTGCTTCGGACATCGACGATTTTCGATCGCAAGTCCTTTTTCAACAATGGATATTTTTTTCTTACTGCCGTTTTTTATCATTTCCAATGCTGTAAAAATTCCTGCAGGTCCTGCACCAATAATTATAACATTATCTTTCATTTTTACCCTCCATTAAAGAACATTTTGCAAAAATTGCTTTGTCCTTGGATTTTGCGGATCTGAAAATATTTTATCTGGATGACCTTCTTCGGCAATGCCTTTGTCGCAAACAAACAAAATTCTGTCTGCAACTTCCCTTGCAAATCCCATTTCATGGGTTACAACCGCCATTGTCATACCCTCTGCGGCAAGACTTTTCATAACATCAAGAACCTCACCGACCATTTCCGGGTCAAGCGCTGATGTTGGTTCGTCAAAAAGCATAAATTCAGGCTTCATCATAAGTGCTCTGACAATGGCGATCCTCTGTTTTTGACCGCCTGAAAGTTGGTTGGGATAAGCATTTGCTTTATCATCAAGTCCAACTCTTTTTAGAAGTTTGAGTCCCTCTTTTTCAGCTTCGTCCTTGCTTAAACCGAGGAGCTTTATAGGAGCAATTGTGATATTTCTCATAACAGTCATATGCGGAAAAAGATTAAACTGCTGAAAAACCATACCGATTTTTTGACGGAGCTTATTTATATTCGTTTTCTTATCGGTTATATCGACACCCTCGAATAATATTCTGCCGTCCGTTGGCTCTTCAAGAAGATTGAGGCAACGAAGAAGTGTAGACTTGCCACCGCCAGACGGACCGATTATACAGACAACCTCACCTTTGTGTATATCCAAATCTACATCCTTTAATACAATCAAATCACCGAAGGCTTTTGTTAATTTTTTTACTTCAATAATGTTCACTTTATTATCTATCACCTTTTTGCAACCTCTTTTCAAGTAAACTTACAAGATAAGTAAGCCCCAGAACTACAACAAGGTAGATAAGTGCAACTGCAATAAGGGGCATAAAATTGCTATATGTAATCGAACGTATTGTTATTCCGCCTTTTGTGAGATCACCAACTCCGATGTAGAAAGCAACAGAAGATTCCTTCAGCAAGGTTATAAATTCGTTTGCAAGTGCCGGCAAAACCGCCTTGAAGGCTTGAGGCATAACTATATGAAACATTGTTTGTCCATAAGTAAAACCGAGGCTTCTTCCGGCTTCTGTTTGTCCGTTATCAACCGACATGATGCCGCCGCGAACGATCTCTGCAACATAAGCACCTGAATTTAAACCAAAGCAAAGCACAGCTGATCCGAATTTATTTATTGCAAGCAATGATACCAATTTTGATAGCAATGAATGACCGCTTGCAAGCAGTTCGGCGGAAAAGCCCAACATAACTTGCCTAAGTGGCAAAAGCATAACAAAATATATGATCAGTAGCTGTACCATAACGGGAGTTCCGCGTATAATGGAAACATATACTTTGCAGATAGAATCAAGAATTTTGAGCTTACCGGTTTTGCTATATGTAACTCTGATAATAGCAACAAGAAATCCAATGAGAATACCCATTATAAGAGCAAAGAAAGTTATTCTAAGGGTTGTTAAAAGACCCTTAGCGAGGTGCATCCAGTTATCATTGTGGATAAAATTACGATAAAATTCATCCTCAATATCTGCCCACCAGTTTATAAGTGCTGTACCGGTGTTTGGCTCGCTTGAATCATAATTTATAAGCGCAAAGCAGTCTAAAATACCGGTTCTAAGCGTATTTAGATTAGAAATATCTATTATCTCATCTCCGAAAACTATTTCATTTGTTGTTGAAATAAGATTAATAGCATCAATTACTCCGCCATAGCAAGCGTTAACTGTATCATTGCTAAGGTACATTTGCATTGCGCCATTGTTTAATTGATAAATTTTGATCTCAACATTACCGGAAATAACATCAGCAGATTTGTAAGCATCCTTAATTATTGGGGAAGCCACTTTCATTCTTACATTTGTGCCGCTTGTTTTTGTTCCGGTGCTTTCCCTATCGAGATAATATTCATAAACCTTTGAGAAAAGCTCGTTTTTTCTTTCCTTAATAATTGAGAAAATATCCTTTGTTTCATATGTACATTGTAGAATAAATTGACGGTTGCCGGCACTTTCGACAGAATCGACTTTTACAGAAGAACCGTCTGTTATTACCGTTGCAACTTTTGGAAGAGACTCTATAGTCTTGTCAACAATTGTTTGAGCTTCCTCTAAACTCAGATCTCTTTCAGGCTCAATGCTCGCTCTATCAATGATAATGATAGCTCCGACAACTATCGTTAGCGACAGCAAAAAAATAATAGCTTTTATCCACTTTGGAATGGATTTCTTTTTGTTTTTAGCATTCATTAAAATCTCCGTTACACAGCAAAAAGGAATGATTGCTCATTCCTTTTTGCCGAACTGTTCTTTATTGGCAAATTATTACTTAATATACCTATCAACAATGGCATCAATAGTACCATCCTCTGTGAGTTCAAGGATTGCCGCATCGATCTGAGCAAGAAGTTCTTCGTTGCCCTTCTTAACACAGATGGCATAATCCTCATCTGCATATGTGGAGTCAAGAATCTTAAGACCTGAATTTGCAGCAACATAAGCCTTCGCAGGCTCATTGTCAATGATAACGCAGTCAACATCACCGCCAACAAGAGCAAGAACAGCCTCGTTACCTGTTGCATACTGTGTTACGCGGTCAGCGCCGAGATCACCGGAAGCATATGTATCACCTGTTGTTCCGAGCTGCACGCCTGCCTTATAGGTTGCTCCCTCTGCAAAGAGATCGTCAACACTTGTGATAGCTGAATCTTCCTTAACGATAACAACCTGAACTCCGTTAGCATAGCTTACAGAAAAATCAACCTCAAGGAGTCTGTCCTCGGTTATAGTCATACCTGCCATACCGAAGTCTACGGAACCCTGCTGAACAGCAGTTGTGATAGAGTTAAATTCCATGTCCTCGATAACAAGAGTCTTGCCAAGCTTCTTTGCTATCTCAGCAGCAATTTCAGCATCGATACCAACGATTGTCTCACCCTCATAGAATTCATAAGGGGGAAAATAAGCGTTTGTTGCCATGGGGATAACATCATCATTAGGAGTATTATTGGCAGAAGTATCGGCAACAGTGTCGCCACCGTTAATTGCTTCTGTTTCAGTATCCTTGCCTGTGCTTCCGCATGAAGCAAGAACGAAAAGCATCATAAATGCAAGAACAAGAGATAAAATCTTAGTGAATTTCATTTTGAGTTCCTCCAAAATTAATATTTATATTGCCGTATAATTATACAGCATAAATATGCACTTGTCAATAGATTTTTGAGATTTTATTTTCAAATACACAAAAATGCTTTTAAGTTTATCAAGAAGCACCATATAAGCCAACCTAAATGTGCAAACATAATTGTTCCTATAAGTTTATTTAACTTTAAATATTCAATCGAAGAAAGCAAGCAAAAGAAAATAATCAATGCAGCGTCTGCGAGAGCAAGAAAAACTGTACCTGCCTTAAAAAATAATGGATACCATATAATGTTGAACACCATCATTATGACAAACCAAAGCGATCCTTTATATTTACATACAGTTTTTGTTACTTTTGAAGTTCCAAGAGCAAAACCGAAGCAAAAACCGAGAGCTATATACCAAATAGTCCACCAAAGAATAAAAAACCAAGACTTGGGGATTTTTCCGTAAAGACTAGTTAATCTCAGCATATAAACCGGGCTTCCGGAGAGAATCCGAGAAAGTATACCACAAAACAAAACTATAACTATACCCAAAACAACAGCTTTGCCATTAACATAGCAGCTTTTTATTGAAACTGCACACTTTTTTGTAAACCGCATAAAAAATCACCCCATAAAATTTATGAGGTGATTTTAAGATTTATGAATTATCCATACCTAATGCCTGAAGCTGTAAGTTCCCCTCTATGGAATGCATCATAGTTGAAATGGTGCCAGCAGAATTGATTGAATTGTGTGCTTGCATTTGAAATTC
>JAZUQN010000210.1:0-8798 GCA_045605745.1 Eubacteriales bacterium | reverse complement strand
TGTTTTGGCCTTTGTGGTTAAGCATGAGATGCTTCAGGTGGAGTTTATAAAATCACCTGTTCAAATGGAACAAGCATTGTGTGCGATTATAATGATGGCAGTATAATAATCAATGAAAAATAATAACACCGCAGAGGATTTTCTTCATTCCTCTGCGGTACTTTTTGTTGTTTGATGAATGATTAACAAATACATCTTTTTTTATTAACTATTATGCAATATTTTCATGATAAAATATGAATAAAATAGGCGTAATATTGGCTTTTCATATATTTTTTCATCGCAAGGAGATGTGACGATGCAAGGAACACCGATCCTGATATGGGATACCAGTGAAAACTCGAACGAACTGAAAATTGAATATCTTGCCGAGGATGCAGAGGAAAGAGTTCTCAACGGTGAGAGCATATATCATATTTACCATGTAAGAATGATAACAGAAGTTCTTCTCCGTGAGCTTAGCGCATATAAGCCCGAGCTTTCCCTTGGTGAAGAGGATATTGTGGAGATAGCAATGGCATCTGCATTGCATGATATAGGAAAGCTTCAGATTTCAAAGAGTATTCTCGATTACCCGGGCAGACTTTCTTCCCTTGAATACGATATAATTAAAAAGCATTCTGTTTTCGGTGAACAGACGATCCGTGATGCAGACCACGGTGATATATCACCGAAGGCTGTTGAATATGCAGCGCAGATCGCAAGATACCACCATGAAAGAATTGACGGAACAGGATATCCCGAGGGACTGCGTGGTGATGCGATCCCGCTTTGTGCGCAGGTGGTTTCAATTGCGGATTCTTATGATGCTTTGACAAGCTCCCGTAGCTATAAGGAGGCTTTTTCGCAGGATGTTGCTCTCCAGATGATCTCCAGCGGAATGTGCGGCGTTTTCGATGAAACTCTTGTGGAGTGCCTTATGAGAGTTGTTAATCACCGTACTCTGGTAACCTTTAGGGAAAGTCTTCAGAAAAAACGCAGCGTTGTGGGCGAATATTCTGATGTTCGCATGAAGAGGGTTCTTCTTATAGGAAATACCGAATATCTTACAGAGGAGTTTGTTCAGGCTACATTCCCGCAAAGCAAGGTTATGATGGTTGGAAACACAGACCTTGACGGCTCCGACAGAATAAAGCTTTTCCGCGTGCGCAAGCCCTCGGTCAAGGCTATTCTTGAAACCTATGAATTTGATCTCATTGTATTTTTTTCTGCAGGACTCAGATTTCAGTCAACAGATCATAACGATGCTGAGGAACTGAGAGAGGTCTTGCAATTTTCTGCCGAAATGCAGAAGGAAATCAAAATTCTATATCTGTCACCCCTTGATTCATCCTTCAGCGAAAGAACCGATAAGGCGATAATAGCTTCTGCCAACGAAAAGCTTTGTGAATTTTATGCAAAGCGTTATTCTCTTGATGTGAAAACCGTGCAGATCCCATATCTATATAGCTCGGTCTGCAAAAATGATTTTCTTTATGGAGTCTTTGAGAAGATATATTCAGGCAAGAATGTGGGGATTCCCGACGCGGCCTCATCAAAAATGCATTTTTTGTCCCTTTGGGATCTTTCAGACCTTCTTTCTCGCATTGTGGATAACTGGAAGGCAGGCAGCGGTGTTTTGAGTGTTGGAGATGAATTTCACCTTACATTTTCCGATCTTGCAGAGCAACTTTCAAAAATCGCTCCGGGGGTAAAAACGGAATTTACCGAAAATCATAGCTCCGGTATAATAAAAACCACAAATTCGGCACTCAGAAATGAATACGGATGGTTTGCCAAGATATCAATTCTTGATGATCTTGCGGATCAATATCATCTTTATCTTAATACCAAGGAGCAGAATACTGAAACAGTTTTCACAAAAATCAAGAATTGGATTTCAAGGCATTCCTTTTTGATAAAGGTCATCGAACTGTTTTTGATGTTTTTCCTTTCGGAGCTGTTTATACATATAACAGATTCTGCGGTCATCTTTTCAATCGTTGATTTCAGAACGATCTTCATCGTAATTATTTCAACTCTTTATGGCTTGTCCTTCGGCATTGCCTCCGCAACCCTTGCCAGCGTTTCATATTTTGTTGCAAAGGTCATATCGGGTACCGATCCGCTGACCATATTCTATGAGCCGACAAATTGGCTTGCATTTGTTTTCTTCTTCCTTGTGGGCGGTCTTTGCGGATATGTTAATCTGAAAAAAGAAGAGCATGGAAAATATCTTGAAGAGCAGAACGGGCTTCTTGAGGATAAGCTCATCTTCACAAGTGAGATATATGAAGATACGCTTAGAGAGAAAAAGGAGCTTAAAAAGCAGATCATCAGCTCAAAGGACAGCTTCGGTAAGATCTTTGATATTACCCGAAAGCTAAATACCGTTGCTCCTCAGCAGCTTTATCTCAGAACCATCGAAACCTTTGAGGAGATTCTTGAAAATAAGAGCATTGCAGTTTATTCTGTAAATTCAAAGAACGCCTTCGGGCGTCTTGAGGTTGCATCAAGGGATCTTCTTGATGTTGCAGCACGCTCAATTTCTCTGCAGACATATGCACCTGTTATAAATAAGCTCAGAGAGGGCGGTATATGGAGAAATACCGAGCTTAAAAGTGAATATCCCATGTATGCGGCAGGTGTTTATCGCGGAGAAGAGCTTGTTCTTGTGATATTTTTGTGGCATGCGGATATGGGGCAACGCTCACTTTACTATGTCAACCTTTTCAAGATTTTAAGAGACCTTGTGCAGATGTCGCTGCTGCGCGCATATGACCACGGAATAGCTCTTGCAGAAAAGCAGTATATTGAGGGAACTCATATAATGAACGGAGAATATTTCAGCGAGTGTGTAGATAATTTTGCTGCACTTGCCGAAAAGAAGGTATCAACTTATATTATGCTTGAATTTGACCTTTGCGGTCATACCATAAAGGAAGCCGATGAAATGCTTACGGGCAAAATAAGGCTTAATGATATTCTCGGAATGACAAACGACGGTAAGCTGCGTCTGATCCTCTCTCAGGCTACAGAAAAGGATATTGATTTTATCCTTCCTCGTTTTGAGGGTCTTGATATCACCGTTACCGTTGTAAAATAAGAAAGGCGATATATGCTTTATATCATAGCTGCGGCAGTGCATCTTATTGTATGTCTGCTTGTGTTTATCGGAATCAAAGCCCGAGTTCTTTCGGTGCAAAAATATATGTTTTTTGTGGCGCTCTTGGTTCCGCTATGGGGAGTGCTTATTGTGCTTATTCTCCATTTTCAGATCGCATTTGATGCCACAGATTCCGCAGAGATCGGAGTTGAGAAATTAAAGCTTGAATCAGAGCTTTATAAAAGCGTCACGGTTGATGAAAAGAAGGCTGACACAGCAATTCCAATTGAGGAGGCTCTGCTGATAAATTCGGCAAGAGAGCGCCGCTCGATCATAATGGATGTTCTTAACGATAATCCCTCGGACTATGTGGAATTTCTTCAAAAGGCAGGTAATAATGACGATACAGAGGTTGTCCACTATGCTGTGACGGCGATGGTGGAAATATCAAAGGAAAATGACTATATGCTTCAGAAGCTTGATGCGGAGCACAATGCCGATCCCGATGATATGGAGATCCTCTCAAGATACATAGACTTTTTGTGGGGCTGTCTTTCACAAAATCTGATGCAGGGACAGGTTGAGGTGATGAACCGTGAGCTTTTCTATCAGCTGATGAGCAAAAAAATTGCTGTGGATGGCGATATTTCGGACTATTCCAGACTTATCGAAAACGAGCTTAAACGCAAGAATTATGATTCAGCAGGAGAGCTTGTTGGTGCTATGAAGGAAAAATGGCCCGAATCAGAGGAATATATATTGCTTAAAATACAGTATCTTGCTTCTCTCGGTAAGGGAAGCGAGATAAAGGATTTTGTGAAGGAAACCGAAAACGGTCACATTTATTTATCTTCAAAAGCTAAGGAGGCACTTGCATTTTGGGCAAGCTGAAAAATTGCATCGAGGGCTTCAGATTTAAAGGAATACTTGTTATTTTGCTGGTATTTTTGCTGATTTCGGCAATTCTTCTGGTGGAGCTGAGCGGAATACACGCAAATCGCTATGAAAGAAGCCTTGAGCTGATGCCACAGGATAAGATAGTAACAAAGGAAGAGGCTACGGCATCTCTCGAAATGGATACTCTTCTGCTTCATAACAGCGAGGATCAGTCATCGGTTATAGCTTATGAGCAGTTTGATGTTATTCTTGAGGATATGAAGGTGGGACATATTGCTCTTGATATGGCAAAGGAGAATTTGCCATCATTTGAAGGCTTTTCATGTGTTATCGTTCTTTTGTCCGATCTTACACCCCTTGGGCAGAATGTTGCCGATCTTTGTGATTTTGTATATGGCGGAGGCTCGGCATGGTTTCCGCTTGTGCTTGAGAGTAATGTTTATTTTTCAGCAATTTCACAGATAATCGGAATTGATGATATTTCTCCGGATTATTATACCGTTAACAGCATTTATCCCCATGAGGATTTTATGATAGGTGGTGGGCGTGCCTTTGCCGTATCCGATCCCTTTGAGTCCTCTCTTACGGTCGTGCTGTCGGATGATGCAAAGGTTTATGCAAATGCCGAAGACCCATATGGAGTGCCGCTTGTCTGGAAAAAAGAATATGGAAGCGGTGTTTTTGTTGTTGACAATATCGGAATGTACGATAAGGCGATGCGTGGATTTTATGCCGCATCATATAGCCTTCTCTCCGATGCTTGCATTTATCCCGTTATAAATGCTTCGACCTTTTATCTTGATGATTTTCCATCCCAGATCCCAAGTGGTAACAGTGAATATATACAAAGGGACTACCATACGACTATCCGTGATTTTTATATAAACATCTGGTGGCCAGATATGATGAATTTTGCTGACAAATACGGGCTGAAATATACCGGTCTTGCCATTGAATCATATGATGATCATGTTGACGGAACCGCAGATGCAACACCCGATATGGGAACATTTCTGAATTTCGGAAATATGCTTCTCAGAAAAGGCGGGGAGCTTGGTTATCATGGATATAACCACCAGCCGCTTGTTTTGTCGAATAAGGATTATAAGGGGCATTACGATTATAAAACATGGCAGAGCGAAAAGGCAATGAAGCTTGCCTTTGATGTACTTATCGACTTTTGTGATTCTCTTTTTCCCGATACAGAGTTTACTCTTTATGTTCCGCCCTCAAATCTTTTGTCGGATGAGGGAAGGGAGTTTCTGATAAGGGAATATCCGCATATAAAGACAATTTCGGGGATATATTTTGACGATGTTGCGGATGCAGAGCTTGATTTCTGCTGTACTCAGGAATTTTCGGTCAATAAAAACGGAGTTGTGGATCAGCCTCGTGTGGTTTACGGCTTCATAATGGATGATTTTCTTACTATGGCGTCGGTTTCTGAGCTGAATCTGCATTTTGTGAACAGTCATTTTACTCATCCCGATGATGCTCTCGACCCCGAGCGAGGCGCAGAGCTTGGATGGAGTGAAATGAAGCGTCGATTTGACGGATATCTTTCATGGTTATATAATTCTGCGCCGGGACTTCGCAATCTGACCGGAACAGAGGCCTCGGCTGCTGTTCAGAGATTTGCCGCAGTTTCCCCGAGGATGGAATATAGCGAAAATGAGATCAATATAACCATTGATAATTTCTTTGATGAAGCACAGTTTATCGTGAGATTTAACGAAAAGCTGCCCGATACTGTGGAGGGCGGCAAGCTTACCCATATAACGGGCGGGCTCTATTTGCTTTCAGCAAATGAGAATATAATTAACATAAAACTGAAATAGGAGTTTGGCGTGAGGATCTGTTTGGTTTTGGAGGGCTGTTATCCGTTTATCAACGGCGGCGTTTCCACATGGATGCATCAATATATAACCGAGATGCCCGAGCATGAATTTGTTCTTTGGGTCATCGGTGCAAAGGCAGAGGACAGAGATAAATTTGTTTATAAACTGCCTGAAAATGTAGTCGAGGTTGAACAGGTTTTTCTCGATGATGCACTTCGTGTTAAGGATAAAGGAATTTTCCATCATCATTTCACAGATAAAGAAAATGAAGCGCTTCGTCGCCTTGTGTCCTCCGATAAGCCAAATTGGGATCTGCTTTTTGATATGTATCAGGTGCGCCGCATAAATCCTATGTCATATCTGAAAAGCGAGAGCTTTCTCGAAACACTGACTGAAACCTGCAGAAAAGAATTTCCTTTCACCGCATTTCCCGATACGTTTCATTCGGTTCGTTCCAGACTTTTGCCCGTTCTTTATCTTATGGGCTCAAGGATTCCGAAGGCAGATTGCTATCATGCCATCTGCACAGGCTATGGCGGACTTCTCGCCTCAATGGCGGCTTATATAACAAAAAAGCCGATGCTTCTCACAGAGCACGGTATCTATACAAGAGAGAGGGAAGAGGAGATCATCCGTGCAAAATGGGTGGCAAGAGCATTCAAGCCACATTGGATAGATTTTTTCTATATGCTCTCGGATCTTACATATGAGCGTGCATTCCGTGTAACCTCGCTTTTCACCCGTGCGATGTATACCCAGATAGATATGGGGTGCGATGCATCAAAATGCAGGGTTATTGAAAACGGCATCAGCTATGAGAGGCTTTGCGATATTCCTCTAAAGGAGGATGACGGCATGGTCGATATCGGTGCAGTTGTGCGTCTTGCGCCCATCAAGGATATCAAAACCATGATATATGCGTTTTTTGAGCTTTGTGCAAGACGGGATAATGTGCGCCTTCATATCATGGGCGGTGTTGACGATCAAGAATATGCAGACGAGTGCTATGCGCTTGTAAAGCAGCTTGGACTTGAGGAAAAGATCATTTTCACAGGCCGAGTCAATATTATAGAATATTTTGAAAAGCTTGATTTCACTTTGCTTACGAGCATTTCCGAGGGACAACCCCTGTCTGTGCTTGAATCCTTTGCAGCAAGACGCCCTGCGGTAACCACCGATGTGGGCTGCTGTAGCGAGCTTCTGAACGGAAAGCCGGGAGATACTCTTGGAAAAGCGGGCTATTATGCTCCGCCAATGCAGCGCTCAAAGCTTGCGGATGCCATGGAGCCACTATGCGAATCAAGAGAGCTTCGATTGAAAATGGGCGAGATAGGTCAAAAGCGAGTATACGAGAATTTCAGATATATTATCATGCTCACAAAGTACCGTGAGCTTTATAAAGAGGTGCAAAAGGAATGGGCGGAATTGGCTTCGAATTAAAAAAACTGTTTGCCAAAAAAGGCGTTCTTAATTCAGCTAAGGCATATGGCTATGCGGCGGTAATTTGCACAGGTCCGATGCTTCTGGGTGTCTTACTTCTGTTTGGAATCACCGCACTCTGTATGTTTAACAAAATTGACCTTCATACAAGAGAGATACTTATATGTATGATAACATATACTCTGCTTGCATCGGTGACGGTGTCCTCATTTTTCTCAATGACGGTCACAAGATATGTGGCGGATATGCTTTTTGAGGAAAAAAAGGAAGCGGTCTTGCCCGCATTTTGGGGCTCAACTGTTATAATGCTCGTGATAGGAAGTGTTCTTTATGGCATTTTTCTCGTTTTTTCTGGTGCAACTCTTTTGCAGGGACTGCTCTGCTTCACTCTTTTCGGTGAGCTTATTATAGTTTGGAATGCTATGAGCTTTCTTTCGGCGATCAAGGATTATAAAGGAATTTTTCTTTCATTTCTCACATCGGTTGCTTCGAGTATAATTCTCGGTGCAATACTTCTGTGGTTTGAGCTTCCCGTGATTGACTCTCTTCTGTTTTCCGTAAGCTTCGGATATGGAATTATGCTTGTTTGGAATGTGATCCTGCTTCACCGATATTTTCCGCATACTACTCTCGGCGCATTTACCTTTCTCAGATGGGTAGATGCATTTCTCCCCCTTGCACTTTCGGGATTTTTTATGAACATCGGAATGTTTTCGCATCTTGTTATAATGTGGTTTTCTGATATTGGCGTCAGAGTTCACGGACTTTTTTACGGTGCGCCATGGTATGATGTTCCCGCTTTGCTTGCTTTTATCACCTCACTTATGACAACGGTAAATTTTGTGGTTTCGGTTGAAGTGAATTTTTATCCGAAATACCGAAATCACTATAGCCTTTATAATGACAAAGGTACTATTGATAATATAAAGCAGGCAGAAAAGGAAATGATCGGAACTCTGAAAACAGAATTGTTTTATACAGCCCTTAAGCAGCTTTTGTTCACCGCTACGGTTATTGCCCTTGGCGGATATCTTCTTGATCTGCTTCCGCTTGGATTCAATGAAGTTATGAGAGGATATTTCAGAACACTTTGCGTCGGATACGGCGTTTATGCCATCGGGAATATGCTTATGCTGATCCTGCTCTATTTTACCGACTATAAAGGGGCATTTATTACAACAGCAGTATTTTCCGCAGGGACAATCACTTTTTCTCTTATATCGTTGCTGTTTTCAAATATCTATTATGGCTTTGGATTTTTGATCGCTGCCCTGGTTTTTGCGGCAGCTTGTGCCATCAGACTTGATTATTTTACCAAACGGCTTCCGTACTATATTCTGTCGGTTCAGCCGCTTGTATCCGAGGATAGATCCGGTATCTTTTCAAAGCTCGGAGTATTCCTTGAGGATAAATTGGAGGACACGAAAAAATGATTAAGAAGCTTTTACCTGTTGCATTGATCTTTCTTGCACTTGTTATGTGCATGACAGAAGTCGGATCGTAGCCATGTCGTTCTGTGAGCCAAGGAGTTGACTGGT
>JAZUQN010000209.1:0-5765 GCA_045605745.1 Eubacteriales bacterium | reverse complement strand
TCCGACTTTACTTCCACGAGTCCGAGTACAGAAGTGCTCCTTACTTCGACGTAGATATTGACGGTATCACCATTATCAACGCGTAAGTTTTAATAACTCAATATAAATGGAGTGGCGGAGCAAACGCTCCGCCACATCTTGATTTAGGGACTTTATTTTTTAACGGAGGAAAAAGCGTGGAAAAATCTATTGCACTTGAACTTCGAGGAATTACAAAAACCTTTGGCAAGGTGATTGCCAACAACAATGTGGATCTTACCGTTTATGCCGGCGAAATTCTTTCGATTTTGGGCGAGAACGGCTGCGGCAAGACAACTCTTATGAATATGATATCCGGAATCTATTTCCCGGATAAGGGACATATGTTTGTCGGAGGAGAGGAAGTGGTCATTCGCTCTCCGAAGGATGCCTTTGATCATAAGATAGGCATGATACATCAGCATTTTAAGCTTGTTGATGTTTTTTCTGCAAGCGAAAATATAGTTCTTGGAATTGATGACGGAACAACATACAGCCTTAAAGATGTAAATAACCGTGTGCTTGAAATTTCCGAGCGTTACGGATTTAATATAGATCCCAAAAAGAAGATATACGAGATGTCCGTATCCGAAAAGCAGACAGTTGAGATAATAAAAGTGCTTTATCGCGGTGCTGATATTCTCATTTTGGATGAACCCACAGCAGTGCTTACTCCTCAGGAAACCGAGAGGCT
Organism: Eubacteriales bacterium; assembly: GCA_045605745.1. Taxonomy (GTDB): domain Bacteria; phylum Bacillota; class Clostridia; order Oscillospirales; family CAG-272; genus SIG710. The sequence goes on along the minus strand of JAZUQN010000209.1, from coordinate 5,053 downwards.
TTTCCAGGTGCTCAGGCGTATGCGTGATGATGGAAAGGCCATAATTATCATCACTCATAAGCTGCATGAAGTGCTTTCTGTTTCTGATAGGGTAGCTGTTCTTCGCCGTGGAGAGCATATTGCAACGGTTGAAACCGCAGGGGCAACAGAGAGCTTGCTTACAGAGATGATGGTTGGTAAAAAGGTGACTCTCAATATTGATCGTCCTGACCCGGTTGACCCGAAGGACAGGCTTGTTGTTAAAAATATCAACTGCCAAAACAGCGACGGAATCAAAATTCTTGATAACATTTCATTTACTGCTCGTTCGGGAGAGATCCTCGGTATTGCCGGCATTGCGGGAAGCGGTCAGCGTGAGCTGCTTGAGGCTATTGCAGGCTTGCAGCATCTTGACAGCGGCGAGATAATATATTATGATCCCAAGAATGAAGAAGAGGTTAATCTAAGAGATAAAACGCCTCTTCAAATCAGAGATCTTGGCGTGAGACTTTCTTTTGTTCCCGAAGATAGACTTGGCATGGGGCTTGTTGGCAATATGGATATTACAGACAATATGATGCTCCGAAGCTATAGAAAAGGATATTCTATGTTCCTTGACCGCAAGGCTCCGAAAAATTTGGCAAAGGAGATCATAGATAGCCTTGAAATTGCAACGCCCAATGTCGCAACTCCGGTTCGACGCTTGTCAGGCGGAAATGTTCAAAAGGTTCTTGTTGGAAGAGAGATATCATCAGCACCCTCAGTGCTTATGGCGGCATATCCCGTGCGTGGCCTTGATATCGGATCTTCATATACCATATATAGGCTTCTTAATGACCAAAAAACAAGAGGCGTTTCGGTGATTTTTGTTGGCGAAGACCTTGATGTTCTTACCGAACTTTGCGATAGAATCATTGTTTTAGCCTCCGGAAGAATAACCGGAATTGTTGATGCGAGAAATACAACAAAGGAAGAGATAGGTCTTCTTATGACAAAGAGCGCATCCCTTGACATAGATGACAAAAACGAAGAGGAGGACGGAAAAAATGGTTAAAGACAAGCTTTCAAAGGTTCGTGAGCCATTGTTTCATATTGTTAAGAGAGACAGAATGCCTCTTTGGCAATCAATGTCTATCCGTCTCAGTGCTATTTTGGCGGCATTTTTATTCTGCGGTCTTATTTGCCTTGTTGTTTTAAATGAATCTCCTCTTAAATTCTATGAGTCGGTATTTGACGGGGTGTTTGGTTCTGAACGCAGAATCTGGAAAATGGTTAAGGATTTGGCCGTTCTTTTAAGCATTTCTCTTGCTGTTACACCGGCCTTTAAAATGAAATTCTGGAACATCGGTGCAGAGGGCCAGGTGCTTATTAGTTGCCTTGCCAGTGTTGCCTGTGTCATATATTTTGGTGGGAAAATGCCCAACTGGCTCCTGCTTGTTTGTATGGCTGTTGCTGCAATCGTCATGGGGGCCATCTGGGCGGTTATTCCTGCTATTTTTAAGGCAAAATGGGATACAAATGAGACCTTGTTCACCCTTATGATGAACTATGTTGCCACATCCCTTGTGTCATATTTTCTAATTGTTTGGGTGCCTTCAGGCTCCAGCTCTCTTGGTGAGCTTAGCTATGGACATATGCCCATAGTTGTTCATAGATATTTTGTTCTTATTGCGGTGTCCGTGGTTATCACTGTTGCAATGTACATTTATCTCAATTATTGCAAGCAGGGATATGAAATAGCGGTTGTGGGCGAAAGCCAGAAAACCGCCTGCTATATAGGCATCAATGTTAAAACCGTTGTTATACGCACTCTTTTGGTTTCAGGTGCACTTTGCGGCCTTGCAGGATTTCTTATAGTGAGCGTGCTTAACCATTCGGTAACTACCGATGCCGTCGGCGGTCAGGGCTTTACGGCGATAATGGTTTCTTGGCTTGCCAAATTCAATCCGCTTATAATGATTGCAACATCGTTTTTGATAGTTTTTTTGCAGCAGGGCGTTTATGAATTTGCTTCGGATTGCGATATAAGCACTGCTTTCCAAAACATCATTGTAGGAATCATATTGTTCTTTATCATTGGATGCGAATTTTTCATAAATTATAAGATAATGTTCAGAGGTAAGGAGGCGGAAGAAAAGTGATATTTGATTATATTTTAAACGCTATCGCCCTCGGAATGACATTTCTTTATGGCTCAACAGGTGAGATAATTACCGAAAAGGTTGGTCATCTTAATCTTGGAACTCCAGGAGTTATGTGTGTTGGTGCGGCCGGAGGATGTGCGGCACTGCATTATATGATAATGGGTGGAATAACAAACGGATTTTTGCTTGTTGTTATTGGAATTTTAGCTGCTTTTCTCTCCGGGGCGGTTATGGGATTGCTGTTTAGCTTTTTGGCTGTAACACTTCACGCTAATCAAAATGTAACAGGTCTTGCAATGACAACTTTTGGTGTTGGCCTTATGAAATATATAATGTTTGGTCTCAAAAAGGGCAATTCTATTCCTTATTTGCAGGCACTTAGCGCATTCAGATTCCCATTTGCAGATCGAACAAACGGTCTTAAATATTGCGGCGTTATGGTGTTTCTTGCCATCATTATCGCACTTTTCGTGTCCTTTGTTCTCTTTAAAACAAAGATAGGACTTCATTTGAGAGCTGTTGGCGAAAATCCGGCCACTGCCGATGCCGCAGGAATAAATGTCACACTTTATAAATATGCCGCAACCTCTATAGGATGCGGAATTTCCGGACTTGGCGGTCTTTGCTACATTATGGATTATTCCGGCTCCAGAGAGGGATATCTTAGCATAGAAGCACTTGGTTGGCTTGCAGTTGCACTTGTAATTTTTGCGCTTTGGAAGCCGCATATAAGTATTTTCGGTTCCATTATATTTGGAGCACTCTTTATAGCAGGCTCCTTTGTGCCTTTGCTGTTTGATAGAATGCCGATGTCTGCGGCCCCACTTCTGAAAATGATACCTTATGTAGTAACTATATTGGTTCTTGCGATAACGAGTATCAGAGATAAGAAAGAAAATCATCCGCCGGCAGGTCTTGGGCTTAACTATTACAGAGAAGAAAGATAAATGAAAAAGCTGAGCTATAGCTCAGCTTTTTTGTTTTGCAATTTAACCAATCAGACCTTCGATAAAAATTTCAATGCCGATGATTATCAGTATTGCTCCACCGAATATAGCGGCCTTGCCCTCGAGATGTGTGCCGAATTTTTTTCCGATGATAATTCCGCCAAGACATATAACAAATGTCATTGCGGCAATTATCAGTGCTGTGAGAAAAGCCTCTGCAAAATTGTATTCCGAAATTCCAAAGCCAACGGAAAGCGCATCGATGGATGTTGCTATTCCCTGAACAACAAGCGTGGCAAGGGTAAGGGAAGAACTACATTCACACTCCTGGCATTTTGGACATATACCTTCAAAAAGCATTTTTCCGCCAATGTAGAGAAGAAGAATCAGGGCTATCCAAGGAATCAGCCTTTCAAATGCTGAAAAACGTTCAGCTATTGTGTGTATGCATACCCAGCCTATAAGGGGCATTATTGCTTGAAAAAAAGCAAACATACCTGCAATTAAGCACATTTTACCCCATTTCATTTTGGGTTGACTCAGACCGTTTGCAAGGGAAACAGAAAAGGCATCCATTGCAAGTCCTGCACCAAAACCCATTGCTGTTATAAAAAATATCGGAGAAAGATTTAACATATTGTACCTCGTTTATTTTTCAATAAAAAATGCACAGCATTTGCTGTGCCCAGGTATCCCATGTACAGCAGATGCTGACACATGAGTCTCGCAAATTAAAGCAAAGCCAGATTCCCAAAGGATCAGTATGTTGACTTGCTGCGCTTATGCGCTTGCTACTCCCCCATAGATTTCAACTCTAATATTTTACCATTTATTTAGCACTTTGTCAAGGATTTTTTCTAAATCGATAGGTTGTTTAATCTTGACTTTTTCAGACCATATGGGTTATAATAAATAGAAATGTTTGTCATGGAGGTGCAAATGAGACAGTTTAATGTAAGCGGAATGAGCTGTGCGGCTTGCAGCTCAAGAGTTGAAAAGGCTGTTTTAGGGGTTGATGGGGTTGATAGCTGTGCCGTTAATTTGCTCACAGGTTCAATGGGGGTAAGCGGATCTGCTGATCCATCTGAAATAATAAAGGCAGTGGAAAAATCCGGATATGGGGCTTCGCTTAAAGCTTCCGGAGCAGAGGCAAAAAACAATATAAAACCTAACATTGATAAAGAGACACCAAAGCTGATTGCAAGACTTATAAGCTCGGTTATTTTTCTTGCTGTACTTATGTATTTTTCAATGGGATATACCATGTGGGGCTTTCCTCTTCCCCCATATTTTGCCAAAAACCCAATGGCTGTAGGGCTCGTTCAGATTCTTTTGACCATAGCTGTTATGGTTATAAATCAAAAATTTTTTGTAAGCGGCTTCACTGCGCTTTTCAGAAGAGCACCTAATATGGATACTCTTGTTGCACTTGGCTCGTCAGCTTCATTTGTTTATAGTGCTTGCCGCCTTTTTTCTATGAGCACACAAATGCTGGACGGAAATATGGAGGGTGCATTTCATATTCTTCACGGATTGTATTTTGAGTCCGCAGCAATGATACTGACTCTTATCACGGTTGGTAAAATGCTTGAATCACATTCAAAAGGAAAGACAACTGCTGCGCTTGAGGGCCTTATCAGACTTGCACCTAAAACAGCCAAGGTAATACGAGATGGTGAAGAGCGTGAAATCCCTTCAGAGCAGGTGGTTATTGGGGATATTTTTTCGGTTTATCCGGGTGATTCTATACCTGTTGACGGTGTTGCTTTAGAGGGAGTAAGTTCTGTCAACGAATCGGCTCTAACAGGCGAGAGCTTACCCGTCGATAAAGCTGAGGGGAGCCGTGTTTGGGGCGGAACTATCAATAATTCGGGATACCTCAGATGCAAGGCTACGCGGGTCGGTGAGGACACAACTCTTGCCCAGATAATAAAAACCGTGAGCGATGCGGCGGCCACCAAAGCTCCGATAGCAAAGGGTGCA
>JAZUQN010000208.1:0-11926 GCA_045605745.1 Eubacteriales bacterium | reverse complement strand
CATACCCACGTGACCCATAGCTATACCATCACAAACAGCAATAGCCGGGAACATTATTGGTGTTCCACCTGCCATAGCAACACCTAGTCTAACAGCCTCTGTAATCTTATCAAGGTTCATATGTCCCGGAACTATCTCATTATATGAGCTGACAATGCCTATAAGAGGTCTGTCAAGCTCTTCTTTTGTGAGTCCAAGAGCGTTATAGAGCGAACGGTGGGGTGCATTGTGCGCACCGCAAACGATTGTATCCTTTATCATTGTTATTCCTCCTTAAATTTAAGAACGATATTGTCTATGGAGACGGGTAAAAGCCCTTTACCCATTTCCATAGGCAATATTTTGGCACAGGGGGCTTTTCTTTTTTGAAAAAGCCCCCGATGTCAAAATTTAAACTAAAAATATCAGTTGTTGATAAACTTTTCTTCGTCTGCCCAGCTATAGAGCTTTCTGATATCCTTGCCCACAACCTCAGAGGGATGCTCTGCTGCGATCTTTCTCATTGCATTGAAATGCACCTGAGATCCTGCATCAGACATATCAAGCAGAAAGTCCTTTGCAAATGTACCGTCCTGAATATCCGAAAGGATCTTCTTCATAGCCTTCTTTGTGTCCTCTGTGATGATCTTTGGACCTGTGATATAGTCGCCGTATTCAGCAGTGTTGGAGATAGAATATCTCATGCCCTCAAAGCCGCTCTGATAAATAAGGTCAACGATGAGCTTCATCTCGTGGATGCACTCAAAATATGCGTTTCTTGGGTCGTAGCCTGCCTCAACGAGAGTCTCGTAGCCTGCCTGCATAAGTGCGCAAACACCGCCGCAAAGCACGGCCTGCTCGCCAAAGAGATCTGTCTCTGTTTCTGTGCGGAATGTTGTTTCAAGAACGCCTGCTCTTGCGCCGCCGATGCCGAGAGCGTATGCCAAGCCTATCTCAAGAGCATCACCTGTTGCATCCTGCTCAACTGCGATAAGACAAGGAACTCCCTTACCTGCCTGATATTCGCTGCGAACCGTGTGACCCGGGCCCTTGGGCGCAATCATAATAACGTTTACATTCTTTGGAGGCTTGATGCAGCCGAAATGGATGTTAAATCCGTGAGCAAATGCAAGAGTCTTGCCCTCGGTCAAATTAGGCTCGATGCTTTCCTTATAGAGCTTTGCCTGCTTTTCGTCATTGATAAGGATCATAATAAGGTCGGCAGCCTTTGCAGCGTCTGCGCTTGTCATAACCTTAAGTCCCTGACTCTCTGCCTTTGCCCAGCTCTTTGAGCCCTCGTAAAGACCGACGATAACATTAACGCCGGACTCCTTGAGGTTAAGTGCGTGTGCATGACCCTGAGAGCCGTAACCGATAATAGCGACCGTTTTGCCATTCAGCTTGTTAAGATCGCAATCCTGCTGATAATAAATGTTTGCCATGATAAATTTCTCCTTTTATGTACATATAAAATTATTTATTCAGAAGCGTTCCTGCCCCTCTTTCAAGGGCAACTATACCTGTGCGGCACATTTCAAGAATGCCGTAAGGCTCCATAAGCTTCACAAATGCATCGATCTTTGTTGGGTCGCCCGTAATTTCGATGCAAAGCTCGCTTGCAGTGTAGTCGATGACCTTTGCCCTGTAAACATTTGTTGCATCAAGGACATCAGAACGGGTTTCACGGTTGTTTTTAACCTTAATAAGCATAAGCTCGCGTGTGATGGGAGCGTCGTCAAGCACCTCAACCTTTTTGACATTATAGAGCTTTTTCATCTGATTTATCAGCATTTGTCTCATATAATCATCGCCATCCAGGGTGATTGTGATTCGTGAATATTCGGAATTTTCGGTTTCGCCAACAGTAAGTGCATCAATATTAAAGCCTCGGCGGGTAAACATACTTGTAACTCTTGTCAGAACTCCGGCCTTGTTTTCAACATAAACCGCAATAACGAATTTACTCATTTGGTTGCCTCCTCCTTGTCCACAATAATATCGTCAATAGAACCTCCCGGAGGGAGCATGGGAAGTACAAATTCATCCTTATCTATTATAGTGTCTATGATAACGGGTCTGCCTGCGGCAAGAGCCGTTTCAAAAGCTTCGGCAAATTCTTCGGGTGTTGAAGCTCTTATTCCGAGAGCGCCAAAAGCTTCTGCCAATTTAACAAAGTCTGTTTGCCTGCCAAGCACTGTGTTTGAATACCTCTTTCCGAAGAAGAGGGTCTGCCACTGACGAACCATACCGAGAACGCCGTTATTCATAAGCACCGTTATAATAGGGATATTATATGAAACAGCGGTTGCAATTTCATTGAGATTCATACCAAAGCTGCCGTCGCCGGTCACAAGGACGGTGGTGTCACCGCTTCCTACCTGTGCGCCGAGAGCTGCGCCAAGACCGAAGCCCATAGTTCCAAGACCGCCCGAGGAAACAAATCTTCTTGGACCGTCAAAATCTGCATACTGCGCTGTCCACATCTGGTGCTGACCCACATCGGTAGCAAAAACGGTTCTTGCAGGCTTCTTTTCGTTGATTATATCAAGCACCTTTTTGGGAGTAAGAGCGCCCTTTGCTCTTTCCTCTGCAGTTTTCTCAAGCTCTGCCTCGCGAGCCTTGAGAGCACCGACCGCATCACTCCATTCGGGATGCTTAACAGAGTGGAGTGCTGCGGAAATTCTTGTAAAGGAATCATAAACATCGCCAACTATGCCAAGCTCCACATTTACATTTTTATTTATCTCCGCAAAATCGGGATCAAGCTGAATGATCTTGCTGTTTTTTGCAAATTTTGCGGTATTTCCCGTTGCTCTGTCACTGAAACGAACTCCGACAGCAAGAATAAGGTCGGATTCCTTCTGCGCAAGAGAGGAAGCAAAATGACCGTGCATACCCTGCATACCCAGGAATCTTTCGCAGGAGTTTGGTATTGCGGAAAGACCCATAAACGAGCATCCGATATAAGCATCGATCTTTTCTGCAAGATCTATGATCTCTTTTCCCATGCCAAGACCTGCAGCACCGCCACCGATATAAATATAGGGGCGCTTTGCCTCTTTTATCATCTCAACAGCGCGGTCAATGTCACTTTGATCTGCTTTAGGCAGAGGGATTTTGGGGGCGACCTTTTGTTCTTCAAAATCATATTCTGCTATCTGAACATCCTTTGGAACATCGATAAGGACCGGGCCTGGTCTGCCGCTTTTTGCAATGCTGAAGGCCTCTCTTATGGTGTCTGCCAGATCTGCAACATTTTTAACTATGTAATTGTGCTTCGTTATCGGGAGAGTTACGCCAACGATGTCGATCTCCTGAAAGCTGTCCCTGCCAAGCAGCGGGCAAGGAACATTTCCCGTGATAGCAACCATAGGAACCGAATCCAGCATTGCGGTCGCTATGCCGGTGACAAGATTCGTGGCACCGGGGCCTGAGGTTGCAATGCAAACACCAACCTTTCCCGTGGCTCTTGAATAACCGTCTGCCGCATGAGAGGCACCCTGCTCATGGGCTGTGAGGATATGGTTTATCCTGTCACTGTTTTTATAAAGGGCGTCATAGATATTGAGAACCTGACCGCCCGGATAACCGAAAACATCGGTAACGCCCTGTTCAATGAGGGTGTTTACAATGATTTCTGCGCCCGTCATTTTCATATGTAGATCTCCTTAATTTTTTTCAGCATCCATAAGTCTGTTCACTGCGCTTACAAGTGCTCTGACAGAGGCCTTTATAATATCATGGCTAACGCCCGTGCCCCAATAGATGCTGTCGTTATGTCTGATGCTCACATAGGATGCGGCCTTTGAGCTGGCTGTTCCCTCAAGAGCGTGCTGTGTATAGCTTTCAAGCACATAATCTATGCCCGTGAGCTTATGGATGGCATTTGAAACAGCGTCAAGACGGCCGTTTCCGTCTGTCACCATCTCTTTTTCCTCTCCGTTTATTGTGATTGTTGAGTATGCTCTGATATCCTCGCCTATATCCTCATAAACCGCCTTTTTAACCTCAATATTAGATGTGAGATTAACAAAATCTCTCTTAAATATATCGTAAACTTCATTTGCCTGCAGCTCTCTGTGCTCATGATCAGAGATGCTCTTGACGTGATATCCAAAGGCTTCGCGCATTTTGGGAGGCAGCACATAGCTATACTGAGTTTCAAGGATATAACCGATGCCTCCCTTACCCGACTGTGAGTTTATGCGGATAACATCTGCCTCATAAACTCTGCCGATATCTGCAGGGTCGATGGGGAGATAGGGAACATTCCAAATTTTTGAATCCTTTTCAACCCTATACTTCATTCCCTTTGCAATGGCATCTTGGTGAGATCCGCTAAAGGCCGCAAACACAAGCTGTCCGCTATATGGCTGTCTTTCATAGACGTGCATACGGGTCACCTTTTCATAGACCTTTGTTATCTCAGGCAGATTTGTGAAATCAAGACCCGGGTCGATGCCCTGTGAATACATATTAAGTGCAAGTGTCACGACATCAACATTTCCCGTTCTTTCGCCGTTTCCAAAAAGAGTTCCCTCAATTCTGTCACCGCCTGCAAGAAGCCCCATTTCGCTGTCTGCAACAGCACAGCCTCGGTCGTTATGGGGATGGAGTGAGATTATAAGATTTTCTCTATTAAGGAGATTTTTGCACATATATTCGACCTGATTTGCATAGACATGGGGCATTGAATGAGAAACCGTTACAGGCAGGTTGATTATCACCTTGTCCTCGGGGGTTGGCTCCCAAATCTTAATAACCTCATTGCATATTTCTGCAGCATATTCCGGCTCTGTTCCTGTAAAGCTTTCGGGAGAATATTCAAAGGTTATCTCGCCATCGCCGTTCTTTCTTGCCTCTTCTCTGTATTTCTTGCAAAGCTCTGCTCCGAATTTTGCAATTTCGGTTATCTCAGCCTTGTCTCGTCTGAAAACCTGCTCTCTTTGCGCCACCGATGTGGAGTTATAGAGGTGTACAACTGCGTGCTTTGCGCCTTTAATTGCTTCAAAGGTTTTTGCAATTATATGCTCTCTTGACTGTGTAAGCACCTGTATTGTAACATCGTCGGGTATAAGATTTTGCTCTATAATAGTGCGGCAAAATTCATATTCGGTTTCCGAGGCTGCCGGAAAGCCCACCTCGATCTCCTTAAAGCCAACCTTGCAGAGCAGCTTGAAAAACTCAAGCTTTTCTTCGAGGCTCATAGGGACTATCAGCGCTTGGTTACCGTCTCTAAGGTCAACACTACACCAATATGGCGGCTTTTCTATCATAGTTTTCGTCATCCAGTCCATTGTAACGCCGCTTGGCGCAAAGAATTGGGGAGCGTATTTGTTTACATTTTTCATAGTTGTGCTTTTCATAAAGTGAACTCCTTTCAGTCTTTCGGCTGTGTAGAGGCTTTTTGCAAAAAACAAAAAATCCCTTTTACGCAAACAGCCATAAACTTTTGCATAAAAGAGACGAAGATGTTTATAAATTCTCCGCGGTACCACTCTGCATTGACGGCTGTGCCGCCCACTCTTTGTCCTGTCCATCAACAAGACTTCTCTGTAACGGGAGATCCCGCCCGAGTCTACTCAGCACCGCTATGGGAACCTTTGGGTCGGGGATTCAGGGAGGAGACGGAAGCACTCCGCACACCGTCTTACACCAACCGACGGCTCTCTTTGCTGCCTTGTGAACCTTTTTCCCATCATAATCTTTATGGCTCTATTTTAATGTAAAAAAAGTTTTTTGTCAAGCAGTTTTCGCATTTTTTAGTTTTTTTATCGTATTGAACAAAAAAAGCAAAATGGCTTCAGAAATATTATGCAAAAAGCACAAAATCTGTATTTGAGTTACATTAATATAAAAGCATCCATTGTTTGAAATCAAATCTGCTGCCAAAAAATATAAATTTGCTGCATAAAATCAACCAATGGTGGATATTTATTCTCTCTTGTATGGTAAAATGCTTATAAATATACACAAAAATCCCCTATTTTTTGATTTTTTTGCAGAAAATTTAACAAAGCCCTTGACATATAATTAAAATGAGGGTAAAATGGTAGCATATTTCCTGTATGGAAAATCAGTTTAGTAAATAATTTAATGCCGCATATTGCGGCGTGGAGGTAAATATGAATCGCGTTTATAACTTCTCTGCGGGTCCCTCTATGCTCCCGCTACCCGTTCTTGAAAAGGCCGCTGCTGAAATGGTATGCTATGGCGAGTCCGGTATGTCCGTAATGGAGATGAGCCACCGCTCACCCGATTATGAGGCAATTATTGCAGATGCAGAAAAAATGCTCCGCGAAATTATGCAGATCCCCGATAATTACAAGGTTCTCTTCCTTCAGGGGGGCGCTTCAACTCAGTTTGCGGCAGTTCCGCTGAACCTTATCGGCAGAACAGGCAAGGCTGACTATATCGTTTCAGGTCAGTTCTCAGGCAAGGCTTATAAGGAAGCTCAGAAGATGGGCTATGATGTTAAGAGCGTTGCCACATCAAAGGATGATAACTTTGAACATGTTGCTTTTGTTAAAAAGGAAGATTTCAGACCCGATGCTTCCTATGTTCATATCTGCTTTAACAACACTATTTACGGCACAAAATATGGCTATATTCCGGATACAGGAGATATTCCGCTTGTTGCAGATATGTCCTCCTGCATCATTTCTGAGCCTGTTGATGTTAGCAAGTTTGGTGTTATCTATGCCGGTGCTCAGAAGAATATGGCTCCTGCAGGAATGACTCTCGTTATCGTTCGTGAGGACCTTCTTGATTATGCAGATCCCAAGATGCCCACAATGCTTGAGTGGAAGACTATGGCTGAAAACGGCTCTATGTATAACACTCCTCCCTGCTACACAATTTATGTGGCAAAGCTGGTTTACGAGTGGATACTCTCCCTTGGTGGACTTGAAAAGATGAAAGAGATGAACGAAAAGAAGGCGGCTTATCTCTATGACTATCTTGATTCTCAGGACTACTATGTTGCTCCCGTTAAAAAGGACAGCCGTTCTATGATGAATGTAACCTTTGTAACAGGCGATGCAGATCTTGATAAGAAGTTTGCCTCTGAGGCAGGCAAGGCAGGCCTTAAGAATCTCAAGGGACACAGAAGCGTTGGCGGTATGCGTGCTTCTATCTATAATGCAATGCCATATGACGGTGTTGTTGCGCTTGTTGATTTTATGAAGGAATTTGCAAAGAACAATCCTAAGGGCTAATTTAAGAGGTATAATAAAATGAAAAATATTCAGCTTCTCAATAAAATTGCAAAAATAGGCACAGATGTGCTTGATGCAAGTGAATATAATGTTGGTGCAGATGTGCAGAATCCCGATGCAATTATGGTTCGCTCTGCCGCTATGCACGATATGGAATTTGGCAAGGAGCTTCGTGCTATTGCCCGTTGCGGTGCAGGTGTAAATAATATTCCTGTTGATCGCTGCTCTGACGAAGGAATTGTTGTTTTCAACACTCCCGGAGCTAATGCAAACGGCGTTAAGGAGCTTGCAATTGCCGCAATTCTCCTTGCGGCTCGTGATATCACAGGCGGTATCAAATGGGCCAACAGTCTGAAGGGCACCGAGGGCGTTGCAAAGGCTGTTGAGGCAGGCAAGAGTGCATTTGCCGGCGGTGAGATCGCAGGCAAAACACTTGGTGTTATCGGTCTTGGTGCTATCGGTGGTAAGGTTGCAAATGCAGCTGCCGATCTTGGCATGAATGTTGTTGGCTGTGACCCCTATCTTACAATCGAAGCGGCTTGGAACATGTCAAGAGCAGTTAAGAAGGTTGCTACTTTTGAGGATGTTTTCAAGGCAGCAGACTATGTAACTCTCCATGTTCCCGCAACACCCCAAACAAAGAATATGATAAACGCTGAAACACTTGCTATGATGAAGGATGGCGTTAAAATCATCAATCTTTCACGTGCGGATCTTGTTAACGCTGCCGATATGAAGGCTGCAATTGCAAGTGGCAAGGTTTCAAAATATGTTGTTGACTTCCCAACAGAGGATACTGTTGATGTGGACGGCATTATCACAATTCCTCACCTTGGTGCATCAACTGCAGAATCTGAGGACAATTGCGCTGTTATGGCTGCTCATCAGCTTGACGATTTCCTTAAGACAGGTAATATTAAAAACAGCGTAAACTATCCAACTGTATCCCTTGCTCACGCTCCGGGATGCACAAGAGTTGCCGTATTCCACAAGAATATCCCCGCAACCATTACAAAGATATCCGGTGCATTTGCTGAACAGGGAATCAATATTGAAAACTTCGTTAACTCCTCCAAGGGAGACAATGCTTATACCCTTATCGAAATCGCAACACCCATCAGTGACGACATTGCGGCAAAGATCGCAGAAATTGAAAGCGTTGTTAGAGTTCAGGTTATTTAAATCAAAATATAAAAAAGGTGCTGAGCAACCGCTCAGCACCTTTTTTATTGTGAAACTTAATTTGTGTAATTATCGAAATAACCCTGAACAAGAACAACCGGTGTTCCCTTGTCACCACTTCCGCTGGTAAGGTCACAAAGAGAACCAATAAGGTCTGTAAGCTGACGGGGAGTTGTTCCTTGCGAAGCCATATTGCCAACAAGACTGCTGCCGTCCTTTGCCTTAATACTGTTGGAGATCGCCTCCTTGAGTGCTTCGCCCGAAAGATCCTTGAAATCATTATCTGCAAGATATTTCAGCTTCAGCTCGTTTGGTGTGCCAATAAGACCATCGGTAAATGCCGGAGAAACGACCGGGTCTGCAAGCTCCCATATCTTTCCCTGGGGATCCTTGAAGGCACCGTCGCCATAAACCATAACTTCAACATGCTTTCCTGTCTTTTCAAAAATATTCTTCTGAACATCAAGCACAAGATCCTTGCATTCTCTTGGGAAGAGCTTTACCTTATCCTCTGTGGACTTGTTTGAGCCAAGAAGACCGTATCTTTCGTTGCATCCACTGCCGTTTACGGGGGCATTGAGAATATCGTCAAGACCAAGCACAACCTTTGCGCCTGCCGCCTTTAAAATTCTCTTGGTGCGAGCTCTCGTGTGGATATCGCAGGTGAGAACGCAATCGGCATAGTCAAGAATAGCCTTTGCCTGATTTGCAAAGATTATTTCAACCTCTGCTCCACATTCCTTTACAAGCTGACTATAATATTCAACATAGTCTACGCCTGTAAATTCGTGCTTGTTTTCACCAAAAAGCTCACGGTATTTCTCAAGAGAAAGAACATCGCTATAGGGATTTATGCCGGCGGCGTCTATCTTGTCAAGGCTGACAAGCTCATTGCCCACCTCGTCTGATGGATAGCTGAGCATAAGCACAACCTTTTTTGCGCCCTTTGCAATTCCACGTAGGCATATTGCAAAACGGTTTCTTGAAAGAATTGGGAATATAACACCAATCGTGCCGCCGCCAAGCTTTGCCTTAACATCGGCAGCAATGGAATCAACGCTTGCGTAGTTTCCCTGTGCTCTTGCAACTATAGATTCTGTCATTGAAATAACATCACGGTCACGAAGCTCAAAGCCCTCAAATTCTGCGGCCTCAAGCACGCTGTCCGTAACTATTGCCGCAAGGTCATCTCCCTCACGGATGATGGGACAGCGGATTCCTCTTGAAACCGTGCCCACTCTGCGTTCATAGTTTGCCATTTTATCTTCCTACTTTCGTTTTTAAAATTCGGATCATTCCCACTCGATAGTGCCGATGGGCTTTGGAGTGAGATCAAGGAGAACACGGTTGATACCGTCAACCTCGTGGGTAATTCTGTCGGTTATTTTATGAAGAATTGCATATGGGATCTCTTCAATGGTTGCTGTCATAGCATCCTTTGTGTTTACGGCGCGTATGATTGCGGGCCAGCCCTCATAGCGGCTCTCATCCTTAACGCCAACGCTCTTAATGTCGGGGACAGCTATAAAATACTGCCAAACCTTTTCACTGAGACCGCACTTATCAAACTCATCACGGAGAATAGCGTCTGCTTCTCGAAGAGCGTGAAGCCTGTCACGGGTAATTGCGCCAAGGCATCTAACTCCGAGACCGGGACCCGGGAAGGGCTGACGATAAACCATTGCATGGGGAAGGCCAAGGGCCTCGCCAACAACTCTAACCTCATCCTTGAAGAGCAGCTTGATAGGCTCAACAAGCTTGAAATTAAGATCATCGGGAAGTCCGCCAACATTGTGATGGCTCTTGACCGCCTTTTTGCCTTCAGCAGCCTTAACGCTTTCAAGAATGTCGGGATAGATAGTTCCCTGTGCAAGAAATTCAACTCCGCTTAGCTTTCTTGCCTCATCTGCGAAAACATTGATAAATTCTGCACCGATAATTTTTCTCTTCTTTTCAGGGTCGCTGACGCCTGCAAGAAGATCAAGGAAACGGTCTGTTGCATCAACATAGATGAGGTTTGCATCAAGCTCCTCGCCAAATATCTTAACAACATTCTCAGATTCATCCTTGCGCATAAGTCCATGGTTAACATGAACGCAAACGAGCTGGCGGCCGATAGCCTTTATAAGCAGGGCTGCAACAACGCTTGAATCAACTCCGCCTGAGAGTGCAAGGAGAACCTTTTTGTCTCCGACCTCTGCTCTGACGGCGGCAATCTGCTCTTCGATAAAAGCATCTGCAAGAGCCTTTGTTGTGATCCTTTCCATTGAATCGGGTCTTACATTGGAATTCATATGATCAACTCCTTAAAAAATAAGAATTATTTAACTGTATTGCTCTTTTCCTTTTGAATAACATCGTGTGCACCGCCCTCAACGATACTCGTTGCAGAAACGAGAGTGAGGACAGCCTTTTCCTGAAGCTCCGGAATCGTCAATGCACCGCAGTTGCACATTGTGGACTTAACCTTTGCAAGTGACATTGCCACATTGTCTTTAAGCGAGCCTGCATATGGAACATAAGAGTCAACGCCCTCTTCAAAGGACAGCTTTTTGTCGCCGCCAAGGTCATATCTCTGCCAGTTTCTTGCGCGTGCCGAGCCTTCGCCCCAATATTCCTTATAGTATGTGCCGCCAATGCTAACCTTATTAGAAGGAGATTCATCAAAGCGTGCAAAATATCTGCCAAGCATAACGAAATCTGCGCCCATTGCAAGTGCGAGGGTGATGTGATGATCATAAACGATACCGCCGTCCGAGCAAACGGGAATATAGATTCCTGTTTCTTCAAAATATCTGTCTCTCTCAGCGCAAACATCTATAAGAGCTGTTGCCTGACCGCGACCGATACCCTTTGTTTCTCTTGTGATGCAGATAGAACCACCACCGATGCCGACCTTTATAAAGTCTGCACCGCATTCTGCAAGGAATCTGAAGCCCTTTGCATCAACAACGTTACCTGCACCGATCTTAACATCATCGCCGTAGTTCTCTCTAACCCACTCAATAGTTCTCTTCTGCCATTCGGAGAAGCCCTCGGAGGAGTCTATGCAAAGAACGTCAACTCCTGCCTCAACAAGAGCCGGAATACGCTCTGCATAGTCGCGTGTGTTTATACCTGCACCGACAACATATCTCTTATCTGCATCAAGAAGCTCGTTTGGATTTTGCTTGTGCATATCATAGTCCTTGCGAAAAACCATATATACAAGATTGCCGTTTTTATCAATAATAGGGAGAGAATTGAGCTTGTTGTCCCAAATAATATCATTTGCTGTTTTAAGAGTTGTTCCCTCGGGGGCAGTTATCAGCTTATCAAATGGAGTCATAAACTCTCTGACCTTTGTTGAAGGATCCATGCGGCTAACACGATAGTCTCTGCCGGTAACGATGCCAAGCAGCTTTCCGTTTGCCTTTCCGTTGTCTGTAACAGCAACGGTGGAGTGACCGGTTTTTTCCTTCAGGGCAACAACATCAGCCATAGTTGCATCGGGAGTGATGTTTGAATCGCTCACAACAAAGCCTGCCTTATGGTTTTTTGCGCGTCTA
>JAZUQN010000207.1:0-4549 GCA_045605745.1 Eubacteriales bacterium | reverse complement strand
CGCCTGCCGAGGAGACACCGATGGCGTCAACCCTTGGCATATGGGATGCGGCGGTTTTCATTGCGGACAAAATTCCGTCGTAGTGGTAGATTGGGTCAGCATTGAGCTTTGGGAACCATACCACCTCTTCGGAATAGACCGTCTCGCCGTTAACTACTGCGGAAACCTTTCTGTCAGATCCGCCTGCATCAAAGCCTATGCGGCAGCCGTCAAGATGTCTGCCAACCGCGGTTGCCGAGTAGACCTCTCGGGGAGCGTGCTGAAGGTCGGTTGCCATGACCTCAAATTTCTCCTCATATACTCTCTCCATAAAGCAAACATCGAAATCGCGCTTGCCACCGTGAGAGAATGCCTTCTTTATGTACTCTGCCACAAGTGGGCTACCTGCAATATGAAGCTTATATCCGCCAGAAACCCAGAGAAGGGTCTTTGCGATGCGCTCAATAAATGCGAAGTTTTCCTCGTCGTGACCTGTACCGTCTTTATAAATTCTTGTTTTATATACCTTTGTGTAACCGTGATTGCGCTCTACCGCAACCACAATGTCCTGACCGTTTTCCCCTGTTGCCTCCGCCATCTCTCTGATGACAAGAGCCATAGGAGCGAAGCCATTATCAAGCCTTGCCGGAACCTTAAGCTTCATATCTCACGGTGCCTCCTATAATAGTTTTCTTCAGGTTGAAGCTCTCATCGAGAACTATGATGTCCGCATCCTTGCCTACTGCAAGAGAGCCCTTTCTGTCACCAAGTCCAATAACCGTGGCAGGGTTCAGGGATGCAAGATTTACACATTCGTGAAGAGGGATTGACGAGTTCTTATACACGTTCCATACCCCCTGATTTAAGCGAAGAACGCTTCCTGCGATGGTGCCGTCCATAAGTCTGCAGATGTTTCCCTTGTAGACGATGGGAGTGCCGCCAAGAGTGTACTCGCCCTCTGGAAGCCCGCCTGCAGGCAGGCAGTCGGTGATGATGCACATTTTTCTGCCCTTCAGCTTATAGACCGTGTCAAAGAGAGCCGCATCCACGTGATATGTATCAACGATAAGCTCACAGCTCACGTCGGAATTAAGAGCCGCGCCTACAACGCCCGGAGCTCTGTGAGTCAGGGGTGTCATGGCGTTGAAAAGGTGGGTCGCATGGCGAACGCCTGCCTTCACGCCTTCCATAGCGGTCTTGTAATCTGCGGATGTGTGTCCCATAGAAACAACAACATCGGTATTCTCTCTTATCGCCTTTATGGCGGCGAAATTCTCGTCCTCCTCGGGAGCAAGAGTGATGATCTTTATAATGTCCGAATACTTCTTTACAAACTCTGCATCGGGGGTGAGAATGAACCTCTCATCCTGCGCTCCCTTCTTTGAAGCGCAGATGAATGGGCCCTCTGCGTGCACACCAAAAATCTGAGAGCCGTAAAATTCTCCACTCTCTTTTACAGTGCGACAAGCCTCGATTGCGCTAACTATTGTTGACATATCCACGGTCATTGTGGTTGGGAGATAGCCTGTGACTCCATTTTCAAGAAGCCCTTTTGAGATGATTTTCATGCTCTCAACGCTTCCGTCACAAACATCCTTTCCAAGGTATCCGTGAATATGAAGATCGATAAGACCGGGAGCAATATAGCCACCCTCGGCGTCGATTGTCTCAACACCCTCGGGAATCTCATTTTCATTGATTATGGCTTCTATCTTATCACTCAGAATGAGCGCCGCGCCTTCTTTTATTCTATCTTCAAGTATTATTTTACCGTTTTTTATTACAAGCATAAAGAGACCTCTGTGTAATTCTATTACAATAGCTTTGCCGC
Source organism: Eubacteriales bacterium (assembly GCA_045605745.1). Lineage (GTDB taxonomy): Bacteria > Bacillota > Clostridia > Oscillospirales > CAG-272 > SIG710. The sequence continues at coordinate 2,739 of JAZUQN010000207.1, read as the reverse complement.
TTTTTCATCAATAATCACAGTGCAATTTGGATGATTTTGAAGAACGCTTGCAGGGCAAGCTTCACTTATCTCGCCTTTTATCATCTTATACACCGCTTCGGCTTTGTTGTCTCCGTTCGCAAGTACAAGTATGTGCTTTGCATTCATAATTTCAGAAATTCCCATTGTAATTGCCATTTTGGGCACCTCGGAAATATCATCAAACAGTCGGGAGTTGTCTGAAATCGTACTTTCGGAAAGTTCTACTACGTGCGTTACACTCTTAAATCGTGTTCCGGGCTCGTTAAAGCCAATATGCCCGTTACTGCCAATGCCGAGTATCTGAATATCTTGCTGAAGGGATTCAAGTTTGTCCATATATCGAACACATTCGGCATAAAGTCCATTCGGCCTGCCGTTTGGTATATTAACGTTATTTTTATCAACATCAATATGATCAAAAAGATTGTAATTCATAAAGTAGTTATAGCTCTGCTTGTGATTTTTGTCAAGCCCAACGTATTCATCAAGGTTAACTGTAGTTACTTTTTTAAATGAAATCTCACCATTCTCATACTTCTTGATCAAATTTTTATACAAGCCAATGGGAGTACTGCCCGTAGCAAATCCTATGACTGAATCCGGTTTAACCGCAATCTGTTCTGCCACAATTCCAGCAGCCTTTTGGCTCATTTCTTCATAATCTTTTACTATAATTATTTTCATAATTCACCATTTCTATTTCAAAAAACATGGTAGCATTTACGCCTCACATATTCACTTATTTAATATCCAAGCTTTTAATATATTCAGCAAGTGATTTTGCCCAACCGTCATGTGCTTCTTTTGTTGGATGTCCGTTAACGCCCGAAGCATTGGGGATAAATTCAAAAGGATTAAATACAACCTTATTATCTATAAGCGCAGAAGCCATCTGTATACCTTCTGTCACAACGGGATGCTCTCCTGCGATACCGTAAATACAAATAATATATGCATTTGGATTGCTTTTTCTTACGCCCATTAAGAATTCAAGATAATGATCAAAAAATTCTTCCTTATATTCCGAATGTCCATCCATAATATATGATGCATCGTTCGTTCCAAGATTGATTACAATAACATCCGGTTCATCATCAAACTCATATTGTTTGGTGTTTGCCGAGGATTTCCAATTATAAAGCGAAGCCATATTAATATCACTCCACATATATGCTCTGGTACAAATACCGCTCCAAGCAACTATCGAAAAATCGGCACCGAGAAGCTCTGCAGCTTTATACGCATACGCCTCTGTAGGCGAGGAATTCTTAACACTCCACGCCTCACCTCTTTTGCCAATGGAACCATATCCGGCAGTCAAAGAGTCACCGATAAATTCAATCTTAAGTCCGGATTTTTCAGGTACACTTGCAAATTTTGCTGAATCAAAAGAATGAAGTAACCATTCCGCATTTTTCATCTCCGTATCCTTAACGATCCTTATAACGTGATAACCTTCCTTAAGACCATCCGCAACCCTATAGGTATTTTTACCGCCCACAACCTCAATGCGACCAAGGCTTTTTCCGTCGATATATATCTTCATATAGCTCGTCCTGTCCGACGTGAGTTCGACAGAAAGTGAGGTGCCTATAATTCCAATTTCCACTGCATTTGCAGTTTGATCAAGCTTTAATCCATCGTCAACTGTATAGTAACGACCAAATATATTTATATATTTTTCATCAAAAGAATTAGCGTTTTCCGAAGTTATTTCTCCTACACAGTCAACTATAATGTCATTTTGAGCATTTTTATATTTTGCCGTGACTTTGACTTGTCCTAAACCGACAGCTTTAATATGCCCCTCCTGCACTGTAGCAACTAATGGATTGGAGCTTTCCCAAATTAATTGTGGAGATTCAACTGGTTCACTGTTGCGATATACTGATCCTGATACCTCAACAGTTTCCCCCACAAACATAGTTATCTTATTTTGATTTAATCTCACTTCGTATTTTAGCTCTTCTGCCTGAAAAGCATCACAAGATGTGATAGTCATCAAAGCTAAACATAAAACGATTGAAAGAATTTTTTTCATAAAAACCGATTTCCTTTTATATGTTAGTCTTTATCCATTCCAATGCCTTGTCAAACCACCCCTGACAAGAAGGAACAATCTGGGACTCATCTATTGCAGTAACTTCATTCGCAAGTGCAAGGCCGTGCATTCCCTCGGGATATATATGAAGCTCAACGGCAATGTTTTTTTCCTTAAGCGCCTTTTCAAACAACTCAGAATTCTTATATGATACAGCTTCATCAACGAAGGTATGCCACATGAAGGTTGGAGGAGTATCTCTTGTTACTTGTTTTTCTAATGACATACCTTCCACAAGCTCATCATATTTATCACCGAGAAGATGACGGAACGAACCGCCCAGAGTGTGCTCGCTCGTTATAACGGGATAGCCAAGCAAAAGTCCGTTCGGTCTAAGCTCCTCTTTCGCGCATTTCAAAGCATCTGATATAAAACCTTTTGACCAAAAGCAAGAATACGATGCTGCAAGATGTCCGCCTGCGGAAAAACCCATTACCATTATCTTTTCCGTATCTATAAGCCACTCGTCCGCTCTTTCGCGAAGCATCTGAATTACTCTGCCAAGCTCAAGGAGAGCCGTTGGATAATGGGCACACGGATGAACGGAATAATTAAGCACCACTGCATTATAGCCGTGCGCCATAAACTGTAATGCTATGGGTTCTCCCTCTCTGTAC
>JAZUQN010000206.1:0-20343 GCA_045605745.1 Eubacteriales bacterium | reverse complement strand
GTCGCTGTCAGCCATTCTATTTACCTTATTGCGCCATGGACGACCGGCGCAATAAGGGTGCACAAAACCGCACACTGCTCTCGTCTGTAATAGCCGCTTGTCCCACAGAAAACTCGCAGTGTGCTCTCCTATGTCTTCCCGATAAATCAAAACTTACCTATTCATGTCCTCTCGGTTTATCTTTTGCGTTTTTCCTCTTGCGAAAAATATTAATCTGTGTTACAATATAAAAAGATTATGAACCGAAAGGATTTTTAATATGAAGGAAAACTATAGAGAACGGATGGACAATATTCTCCGAACCGTTCAAAAGCCGGGAAGATACTGCGGCGGCGAATACGGCCAGGTGCTAAAGGACAAGGATTACGTTAAAGCTCGCTTTGCATTCTGCTTTCCCGATACATATGAAATAGGAATGTCAAATCTTGGCATCAGAATACTTTACGGCGTTCTTAACAAAGAGGAAGACATCTGGTGCGAAAGAGCATATGCCCCATGGACCGATATGGAAGAGATGATGCTAAAATATAATGTTCCGCTAACTGCTCAGGAAAGCGGAGATCCTCTTTCAGAATTTAATATAATCGGCTTCACGCTTCAATATGAAATGTGTTATACAAATGTTCTGAATATGATAAAGCTCTCCGGTCTTCCTCTTCTATCAAAGGACAGAGATGATGATATGCCGATAATTATCGGCGGAGGTCCCTGTTCATATAACCCCGAGCCTATCGCAGATTTCTTTGACTGCTTCAGCATTGGCGAGGGAGAGGATGCCTTGGTCGAATTTACCAAGCTTTACATCGAAATGAAAGAAAACGGAACATATAATCGCCGTGATTTCCTCCACAGAGCCGCAAAAGAGGTAGGCGGAATATATGTCCCCTCATTTTATGATGTTGAATATAATGAAAACGGCACCATAAAATCTTATACCCCAATATTTGATGATATTCCAAAGCGTGTCACAAAGCGCATTATGAAGGATATGAACAAAGCTTATTTTCCGGACAAGGTGGTTATGCCCTATATCGAAACCGAGCAAGACCGAATTATGCTGGAGGTATACAGAGGTTGCATAAGAGGCTGCCGCTTCTGCCAAGCAGGAATAATCTACCGCCCGGTTCGCGAAAAGACGCCGGATGTGCTTTGCAAGCAGGCAAAATGCCTATATGAAAACACCGGCTATGATGAAATATCCCTTTCATCTCTTTCTATAAGCGATTATACGGAAATAGAAGCTCTTACAACAAAGCTGCTTAGCTGGACAGATAAAAACAAAGTCAGTCTCTCCCTTCCCTCTCTTAGAGTTGACAGCTTTACAAAGGAGCTGATGGATAAGATAGCAACAGTTCGATCAAGTTCCCTAACCTTTGCCCCCGAAGCCGGAACTCAGCGACTTCGTGATGTTATAAACAAGAATGTTTTTGAAGACGATCTTATGAGGGCGGTAAATGTGGCATTTGACGCCGGAAAAACACAAGTTAAGCTTTATTTTATGAACGGCTTGCCAACAGAAACAAATGAGGATCTTGAGGGAATCGCCAAGCTTGCCACAAAGGTTGTTGACGAATATTATCACAATTCCAATCACAAAAAAGGCAAATCGCCACAGGTCACCATAAGCGTTGCCTGCTTTGTTCCAAAGCCGTTCACTGCATTTCAATGGGAGCCACAGGATACGGTTGAAATGCTCAATGAAAAGCTTAATTATATTGGGAAGTGTGTAACCGACAGAAAGGTTCGTTACACTCATCATGAGCCCCACACATCACACATTGAGGCAGTTCTTGCAAGAGGTGACAGACGACTTGGCCGTGCACTTGAGCTTGCTTGTGAAGAGGGCTTCCATTTCGACGCTTGGGACGAGCATTTCAACTATGAAAAATGGATCTCTGTCATTGAAAAAGCAGGACTTGATCCCGCTTTTTATGCAAATCGCCGCCGTGAATATGATGAGGTTCTGCCTTGGGATATCATCGATTGCGGCGTAAGCAAGGAATTTCTTATCCGTGAGCACAAAAATGCTCTTAGCGGAAAGACCACCCCATCCTGCCGTGAAAAATGCAGCGGATGCGGTGCAAACAAGCTTGGAGGTGAAAGATCATGCTGCCCAGAGAAATGATTTCGGATGCAAATCCACAGCCGATAAGAATAAAATTCCGCAAGGTGGGTATGCTTCGTTATATTTCCCATCTTGATCTGCAAAGAACATTTGCGAAAGTCCTCGTGCGATCGGGAATTCCTGCATGGTACACACAAGGCTTTAACCCCCATGCAAAAATGGTGTTTGCTCTGCCCTTATCAGTTGGAACTCAAAGTGAATGTGAGTATCTTGACATCCGTCTCAGAGAGCATATGACCTGTACTGAGATCAAATACCGCTTAAATCAGGTTTTAACAGACGAGCTTTCTGTTATAGACGTATATGAGCCAAAGGAAAAATTTCAAGACATCGGTTATGCCCGTTATGAAACGGAGATCATAACAAGCGGTGCTTCAAAGGAGCTTGCAGAAAAAGCCACCGCCCTTTTTGAGGCAAAACCTCTTATGATGTTTAAGCGAACAAAGTCCGGAGAAAAGGAAATAGACATAGCGCCCCTTATTAAATCTATAGATGTAACATATAATGAGGAGAAAAATGTGATAAGCGTTTCCTCTGTACTTTCAGCTAAGGCCGATAATTATCTCTCTCCCGAAATGCTTATAACAGCAATGAAGGATTCTCTTGGCATCCTTTCGGGAGATATAATGAGCGAAAGATATACAATATTCCGCACCGAAGTATACCTTTCCGACGGAGAAACCATCTTTAAATAAAAATAGCTGAGCCAAGAGGCTCAGCTGTTTTTATTCAAATATACATTCTCGGCACTCGTTTTGATATACCGCAAACTATCTCATATCCAATTGTTCCAATCAGTTGCGCCATATCGTCTGCAGTGATCAATTCTTCTCCGCTCTGGCCAAGCAAAATCACTTCATCACCAAGCTTAACATCGGGAATATGGGTGACATCCACCATCATCTGATCCATGCAGACCCTTCCAACGATGTTCGCTCTTTTTCCGTTTATAATAACATATCCCTTGCTTGAAAGCAAACGATTATATCCGTCTGCATATCCGGTTGGTATGGTTGCGATCTTCATTTTTTTCTCTGCCATATAGCTTCTGCCATATCCAACTGTTTCACCTGAATCGATCTCCTTCACCATAGAAACCACGCTCTTCCATGTAAGAATAGGCTTTATTCCGATTGGCAGCTCATTGTTATAATCGGGTCTCAGGCCATACATAATTATTCCGAGCCTTACAATATTATGAAAGGGGGTTTTATGGAATATTCCTCCGGCAGAATTAAGACAATGTATCTGCCCAAGCTGAAGGTCTGAGATTCTTTTAATCAGCTTTGAAAATTTATCTATCTGCTCGTTTGTAAACGAGCGTCCCTCATCGCTGTCTGAATCTGCTGTGGCAAGATGAGTGAAAACTCCTTTAACATCAAACTTATCATAATATTCACGAATGACCGCCTCGGCTCCCTCAAGATCATCAGCATCAAGTCCGATTCGGTTCATTCCCGTGTCAATGGCAAACTGCACCTTTATTCTGCCCAAATTTGAGCCATAAAGCTCCTTTGCATATTCCTCTGACAGGATCGTTTGCGTGATATCATATTCAATTAAGTGCTTTACATTACTCGTCGGCGTATAGCCAAGAATAAGAATATCTCCGGTGATCCCACAGTCACGCAATCTGATGGCTTCATCGATGTTGGAAACAGCAAAATTGCGTATTCCGTATTCCATAAGCTTCCTTGAAATCACAAGGTCTCCATGGCCGTAGGCATCTGCCTTAACCACCGCCATTATCTCGGATTTCTCAGGCAAAGCGGATCTGTAAATATCCAAATTTTTGATTAATTGCTCCAGATTGATCTCAAGCCAAGATCTTCCGGGGAAAAAGTCTGTGTGCATAATTAAATATCTACCTCAAAAACATTCAAATTAAAAGATCATTTTTTCAAATCATATCCGGCACCGAGTATAGCACTCCTCGCAAGGACATCAAGCGTATCAATAAAGCGGTATCCATAGTCTCCGTCCTTCAGCGCCATAGGCAGCTCTGTGCAGCCAAGCACAAAGGCCTGCGCCCCCATATCCGTCATCTCAACCAGATATCTTGACAATGCCTTTGTGTTGATAGGCTTTCCTGCCTTAACCTAATCATATATCACCGCCATCACTTCCCTTTGCCCCTCAGCAGAAGGATAAACGGCTTCAAGACCTAATTTTTTCAGCTCTGCATCGTATATTCCGGTATTTCTCGTACCATTTGTGGCAAGAACACCTACTTTTTTATAGCCTGAGGCAAGGCAAAGCTTTGCGGTTTCTGATATCATGTTTATAACCGGCACGCTAAGCCTGCTTTGTATTTTATCATAATAATAATGGGAAGTGTTGCAAGGAATTATAATAAGCTCTGCACCGATGGAGATAAGCTTTTCACCGGCAGCGCAAATATAATCTACAGGCACATCATTACCCAAAGCAATAGATTCATTTCTATCGGGAACTGCAGGATAATTATCTATCAGAATATGGATATGCTCGGCATCTCGCTCAGCCGCTGTATATTCAACAATCTTCTCAAACAGCAGAGCAGTTGCGGCCGGCCCCATACCCCCTATTATTCCAAGGGTTTTCTTTTTAACTTTCATCGGTCATTACCTTTCACAATATAAATGCCGGGCATTTATAATATAATTAGTATTATTGTATCACATTTATGTATAAAAAGTCAATACAAAAACAAATTAAACTCTCCAAAAAGGTTTATGACTATGTTTTTTTGCGGTCGAAGGTGCCGAGTGCTAAAAATGATAGTTTGATTTTAGGATGAATAATTGGACCGGGAGCTGCAAAATATTTTTTTAGACTATGATGCAGAAATATTTTAAATGGCAAAAAAACATCAAAAATCGGTTAAAATATAGGATTTTTCGAGATATTTACAGTTCGTTAATAAATTATCCCATAAAACTTATTGACAAAAATCAATTTTCGTGGTAAATTTTTAATGTCGGTTAGCACTCGCAGATAGAGAGTGCTAAAAAGTTAAAAAACAGGGAGGATGCAAAATGTGCGGAAATGAACTCAGCGACAGAAAAAAGCTGATACTGAAAACCATCATCGAAGCGCATATTGAAACCGGCGAACCGGTAGGCTCAAAATATTTGACCGAAAATATGCAGATATCTTGCTCCTCCGCAACTATAAGAAACGAGATGGCGGATCTTGAAGCTCTTGGTTATCTTGAGCAGCCACACACCTCGTCCGGCAGAATCCCGTCTGATATGGGATACCGTTTTTATGTTGATTCTCTTGCAGACAGCTATGCCGAGGCAACTGCGCAGATAGACGGGATGAACGATCTTATGAAGACAAAGATGAATGAGATCGATAAAATTCTTGAATCTGCCTCAAAGCTTGCTTCCTCTCTCACAAATTACACAGGCATTGCCATAAAGCCAAGACCAACTTCTGCTTTTATCACACGCTTTGAAGCAATGTTCATCGATGGGCATAATTTTATAATCGTTATGCTCACCTCCCTTGGAAGCGTTAAATCCAAAAGCATTCATTCAGAGGAGGAGCTTACAAGAGAAGCGACCGAGCATATCACAGATTGCCTTAATGCCTGCTTTGCGGGTCTTTCTGCTGAAAGAATAACCCTCCCAATAGTGATGAAGCTGGAAAATATGATGGGAATGTATGCATGGGTGGCGCAAACCATCATAAAGAGCATCTATGAGGTCATGAATGAAATGAGTGGTGGTTCCCTTCGTTACTCAGGCATTGACCATCTTCTGCAATATCCGGAGTATTCGGATATGTCACAATTTAAAGAGCTGCTTGGTGCTCTTGAACGTCAGGATGACATCCTTAATATGGTTTCTGACAGCGATAAAGAGGACATAAGCGTCTATATCGGCTCAGAAAGCCCTGTTAAGGTTATGAATAATTCATCGATCGTGTTCAAGGCTATAAAAAAAGACGGAAAAACAATTGGCGCCATAGGCGTTATCGGCCCAACGAGAATGGACTATGCCAAGGTGCTTCGCGCCATAACCTCCATAAGCGGAAATATTGCAAATATGCTTGACGGAGGCTCAGGCACATCCGAAAAAACAAGAAATAATCTTTTAAGTGAAGGAGATCACAATGACAGATAATAAAGATATGTCCGAAGAAAAGCTTGAAGATGTCGAAAAAGAAGCTTCTGAGCCCTGCGAAGATATCGATAGCGATAAGGACTTAAAGAACGATAAGAAAAAATCTAAAAAGCTTGAAAAAGAGCTTGAAGAGCTAAAACAGCAACTGAAAAAAGCAGAAGAAGAAATTAAGGAAAAAGAAAGCAAATATCTGACTATGCTTGCCGAATACGACAATTTCCGCCGCAGGAGCGCAAAGGAAAAGGAAAGCACTTATTCGGATGCTTATGCAGATGCTCTTATGCAGATACTCCCCGTTATAGATAACCTTGAGCGTGCTGCCCTTTACGGAGGCGGCAATCCTGAAAATCTGGCAAAGGGACTTGAAATGACCCTGCGCAGCTTTACCGAGACAATGGAAAAGATGGGCGTTAAGGAAATAGAGTCTCTTGGCAAAACTTTTGATCCCAATCTTCACAATGCTGTTATGCACACAGAAGATGAAACACTTGGTGAGGCGGAAATATGCGAGGTTCTTCAAAAGGGATATACCCTCGGTGACAAGGTTCTCCGCTATGCCATGGTCAAAGTGGCAAACTAAATCGAATCAAATTTAATCTTATATATTTTGGAGGAAAAAATCATGGGAAAAATTATTGGTATAGATCTTGGTACAACCAACTCTTGCGTTGCGGTTTACGAGGGCAGTGAGCCTATCGTTATCCCCAACCCCGAAGGAGCAAGAACAACTCCTTCTATCGTTGCATTTTCCAAGACTGGCGAAAGAATGGTAGGTCAGGTTGCAAAGCGCCAGGCTATCACAAACCCCGACAGAACAGTTATCAGCGTTAAGAGAGAAATGGGAACAGGCTTTAAGGTCAACATTGACGATAAGAGCTACACTCCCCAGGAAATCTCTGCAATGATATTGCAGAAGCTGAAGGCGGATGCTGAGGCTTATCTTGGAACAAGCGTAACTCAGGCTGTTATCACAGTTCCCGCATATTTCTCAGACTCTCAGAGACAGGCGACAAAGGATGCAGGTAAGATCGCAGGTCTTGAGGTTTTGCGTATAATCAACGAGCCTACCGCTGCTGCACTTGCATACGGTATGGATAAGGAAAATGACCAGAGAATCATGGTATTTGACCTTGGCGGCGGTACATTTGATGTTTCTATTCTTGAAATTTCCGATGGCGTTTTTGAGGTTCTTGCAACAAACGGCGACACACGCCTTGGTGGAGACGACTTTGACCAGAAGATTATTGACTGGATGGCTGATAAATTCCTTATGGAAAACGGCGTTGATCTTCGCAATGACAAGATGGTTCTTCAGAGACTTAAGGATGCAGCAGAAAAGGCTAAGATCGAGCTTTCCGGAATGATGAGCACAAACATCAACCTGCCCTTTATCACAGCAACTCAGGCAGGTCCTCTCCACTTTGAAGCTACTCTCACAAGAGCTGAATTTGACCGCATCACAGCAGACCTTGTTGAAAGAACAATGATCCCAACAAAGAAGGCTATGGCAGATGCAGGTATCAGTGCTTCTCAGATAGATAAGGTGCTTTTGGTTGGCGGTTCAACAAGAATTCCTGCGGTTCAGGAAGCTGTTAAAAAGTTTATCGGCAAGGATCCTTTCAAGGGTATCAACCCCGATGAGTGTGTTGCAGTTGGTGCTGCAATTCAGGCAGGCGTTCTTGGCGGCGAGGTTAAGGATCTTCTTCTTCTTGATGTAACTCCTCTTTCCCTCGGCATCGAAACCCTTGGAGGCGTATTCAACCGCATTATCGATAGAAACACCACAATTCCTGTAAAGAAGAGTCAGGTTTATTCCACAGCTGCAGACGGCCAGACATCTGTTGAAATTCATGTTCTTCAGGGTGAGCGTGAAATGGCTGCCGGAAATACAACTCTCGGTCGCTTCAATCTTGACGGCATCCCTGCGGCACCAAGAGGAGTTCCTCAGATCGAGGTTACATTTGATATCGACGCAAACGGCATCGTTAATGTAACAGCTAAGGATAAGGGCACAGGCAAGGAACAGCATATCACCATCACAAGCTCAACAAACATGAGCCAGGAGGATATTGAAAAGGCTGTTAAGGACGCTGAAAAGTTTGCAGAAGAGGATAAGAAGCAGAAGGAAGCCGTTGATGCAAAGAACCATGCAGAAACACTGATCTTCCAGAGTGAGAAAACTCTCGGTGAGCTTGGAGACAAGGTTACAGAAGAAGAAAAGGCTCCCATAAAGGAGGCTATCGAAAAGCTTCGCACAACTCTTGCCGGTGGTGATGTTGCGGCTATCAAGGCAGATACTGAGGCACTTGAAAAGTCCTTCTATGCCATCTCCGAAAAGCTCTATGCACAGCAGCAGGCAAACGGCGCAGGCTTTGATCCCGGTGCTCAGGCAGGAGCTCAGGGCGGCGACGGCACATACTATGATGCCGATTTCGAGGACAAAACAGGCGATAATAAGTAATTTCCAAATATATGCGGAAAAGGGCAATTTCTGTCCTTTTCCGCTTACCCATTTTAAATAAAGGACTTGATATAATGGCAGAAAAACGAGATTATTATGAGGTTCTGGGGCTTGACAAAAGCGCAGATGACGGTGCAATAAAAAAAGCCTATCGCTCACTTGCGAAAAAATATCATCCCGACCTCAACCCCGGCGATACTGCCGCAGAGGAAAAATTTAAGGAAGTTAACGAGGCTTATGCCGTGCTTTCAGACCCTGAGCAAAAGGCAAAATATGACCAATACGGACATGCGGCATTCGATCCCTCAAGTGGTTTTGGCGGCAGTGGCTTTGGTGGCTTTGGAGATTTTGGAGATATCGGAGATATTTTCAGTTCAATGTTTGGCGGCGGCTTTGGTGGCTTTGGCGGCAGCAGCTCAAGAAGACGAAACGGTCCTGTACGCGGTGATGACATTGGCGTTCATATAACTATATCCTTTGAAGAAGCCGCTTTCGGCACAAAAAAGGATGTAACATACAACAGAATTCAAAAATGCCCCGATTGTGATGGCTCGGGTGCAGAAAAGGGCACAAGTCCCGAAAGCTGCCCCCAGTGTCACGGCTCGGGTCAGATGCGAGTTAATCAGCGGCTTGGCGGTATGCAGTTTCAAACCACAACGACCTGCACAAACTGCCGAGGATCCGGAAAGATCATCAAGACACCTTGCAAGAATTGCAACAGCAAAGGATATATCAAGGTTTCCAAAAAGCTTGAGGTCAATATTCCGGCAGGTATTGATGACGGTGAACGCATTGCACTCAGAGGTCAGGGCTGTGACGGCAGAAACGGCGGCAGTACCGGTGACCTCATACTAAATGTAAATGTAAAACCCCACAGCATTTTTCAGCGTGACGGCTATGATATATACTGCGAAGTTCCGATAACGGTTGTAGAAGCAACTCTTGGCGGTGAAATAGATATTCCCACCCTTGAAGGCAGTGTTAAATTTAAAATTCCCGAAGGCACACAGCCCGGAACCGATTTTACACTGCGCCAAAAGGGTATCACAATGATCAATTCAAGCCGCAAGGGAGATCTTATCTTTAAGGTTAATGTTGAGATACCAAAGAGCCTATCTGAAAATCAAAAGGAGCATATGAGAGCCTTTGCAGAAAGTTGCGGTGATAACAACTATGCAAAACGAACAGGCTTCTTTAAAAAGATTTCTGAATTGTTTAAATGAGCGATAATTTATCGTTTAAAGAAAGGATAACCCATGACAAAAGATTGGACACAGCTCCGGGTGACAGTGAAGCTCCAGCTTCTTGATGCTGCCACCGCAATAATGAGCATGATAGACAATAACCTTATGATAGAGGATTATAGCGATATCGACCTCAAAAGCGTTTATGGCGATCTGATTGACGAAAGCCTTTTAAACGCTGACAAAACAATTGCTTCTATATCTGTTTTTATTCCCTGCGAAAAAAGCCCGACAGATGCTATGGCCTTTCTCCGCGAAAGATTTAATGCAGAAGGCATCGATGCAAAATTTGAGCTTATTGGCGTAAATGAGGACGATTGGGCAAACGCTTGGAAAGCTTATTATAAGCCTATACGCATTGGTAAGCATATGGTTATCGTTCCTGCTTGGGAAGATTTCGAGCCTCTCCAGGATGACATTGTGGTACGCATGGATCCCGGCATGGCATTTGGCACAGGAACTCACGAAACAACACGCCTTGTTATAGAGCTTCTTGAAAAATATGTAAAAAAAGGCGACAGAATGCTTGATGTGGGAACAGGAAGCGGCATTCTTGCAATATGCGCATCAAAGCTTGGCGCAGAGCAGTGTGCAGCTTATGACATTGACCCTGTTGCTGTTAGAGTTGCAAGAGACAACATTGCAGAAAGCGGCCAGAGCGGTATAACCTGCGAGGTTTCAGACCTTCTAAAGCAGGTTTCTCTTGAGGGCGGTGCATATGATATAGTAACTGCCAACATTGTTGCAGACATCATAATTCGTATGGCACCGGACATCGGTGAATATATGAAAGATGGTGCACCACTTATCGCTTCGGGAATCATCTCCGAACGTAAGGATGAGGTTTTGAATGTTCTTCTCGCAAATGGCCTGACTCTTGTTGAAATTCTTGAAGATAACGGCTGGTGCGCTATAGTTGTCAAGAAATGAGGGTGTTTTATCTATAAAATAAAGAGAGGTTGATAAAATCAACCTCTCTTTATTTTATATGCAAATTCTGTCACCGCTATCCCCCAGATAAACCCATTTTAACAACACACAAATCTTCTAAGAAACTATTTTGTTTATAAAGTGGGCAACCTCGTTTGTATATCTTTCTGTGTCCACAACATAACTGAGTCCGTGTCCTGCCTCGGGAAAGGGAACAAACTTAACAGCCTCCGGGTTTGCTTTTGAAATTTTATAGCTCATTGAAATCGGCACAAAATCGTCCGCCTCTCCGTGAATGAGCAAAACCGGGACAGAGGAATTCATCGCCCCACGAACAGCATCACATTCTGTAAGATTAAAGCCACCAAAAAGAAGAGCTCCAATATAAACGAACGGAAATCCCAATTTGGGATGAATCCCCATATCAGCACAAACAGAAAGTATTATTTCCTTTGGAGAGGAATATGGACAATCTGCAATAACTCCCACAATATTTTCGGGCAGCCTTTCTCCTGCCGCCATAAGAACGGTTGCCGCCCCCATCGAAATCCCGGAAAGAATTATCCTCGTGTCATCTCCAAAACGACCTATAAGATATTCAGCCCAAGAAATGCAGTCAAATCTTTCTTTAATACCAAAGCTAATTGTATGGCCTTGACTATTTCCGTGTGCACGCTGGTCTATTGCAAGAACATTATGCCCCAATTCCCTTGCAAGCTTGTGCCCACCGCAAAAATCATGGAGGGATGAGCTGCGATATCCATGAAATTGTATATGTATTGGAGCACCGTCACAAATATGATAATATCTACCATAAAGCCTTTTGCCATCGTGAGCCTTGATATATACATCCTCAAATGTCTGCTCTTTCATTTCTGCATAAAGCGCATCTGTAATTGAGCTTACCTTTGAATATTGCTCGCTTGACGGAAGCACTGAAGAATCCTTTTTCTTACCCTTTTTATTATAAAATGCTTTGCGATATGCCAAATAACAACAAAGAATAAACATAGCTATCACAGCAATCACAGCTATCAAAAAAAGACTCATTTTTATCACCTTATCAAAAAATTTCAAGACTAATTTTAGCATTTTATCCCATCAAAGTCAAGAGAGAAATATATAAAAATGTATTTTTAAAAAATATTTGCTCAAATGGTAGAATATTTTTCCGATGTGTGCTATAATTAAATGAAAAATACGAACCTACATAAAAAGGAGATATGAATATGAGCCTCACAAAAGAAGATATAACCAAGGTCAAGGGGCGTGGATTTCTCATCAACCGCGGCACAGAATGTTTTTCCGGAAGAGTGGTTTGCCGTGGTGGCGTATATACAGCAGAGCAGCTATCTGCCATTGCGGAATGTGCAAAAAAATTCGGCTCCGGAAAAGTATCCTTCACAAGCCGTCTTTCTGCCGAGATAGTCGGCATACCTTTCTATAATATTGATAAGGCATCGGATTTTCTCTCTGAGCATGGGCTTTATTTTGGTGGAACAGGCGCAAAAATTCGCCCGATAACTGCCTGCAAGGGAACGACCTGTGTGTTTGGCAACATCGACACGCAAGATATAGCTGCCTTACTGCACGATAAATTTTACATAGAAATGGATTCTGTTAAGTTGCCTCATAAATTTAAGATTGGTGTTGGCGGCTGCCCAAACAGCTGTATGAAGCCAAGCATCAATGACGTGGGTATTGAGGGACGAAAGAATTTTCAATTTAATGACGAGCTTTGCAAAGGGTGCAAGGTGTGCTCGGTTGCACGCATCTGCCCTATGCAAGCCCCTAAATTTATGGATGGCAAGATATCTATAGATAAAGAAAAATGCATTGGCTGCGGTCTTTGCGTTGGCAAGTGTCCTTTTGGAGCAGTTCCAAAGGAGGCAGAAAGCAAGGTTGCAATATATGCAGGCGGAACCTGGGGGAAAACTAAGCGTGAAGGTACTATCCTCTCAAGGCTCTTCAGCACTGACGAGATACCCGAAATTATTGAAAAGATAATGCTTTGGTATAAAGAGAACGCATTTGCAAAAGAAAGACTTGGCAAGGTAATAGACCGCATCGGAATCGAAAGCTTTGAAAAAGAAATATTCTCAGATGACATTTTGAAAAGAAAAGAAGAAATCCTTTCTTCTCCCATAAAAGAATGATGAAAAAAGCTCTTTCTTTTCTTCTCATTTTACTTTCTTTGCTTATGATCTCTTGCGGACAGGATACAGAAGAAAAAAACGGCTGTGAAACTGAGAAAACCGCCGTACTCTTCTCATCCCTTGCTGAGATCTGGAAAGAAGCAGGCGGAAGCATAGATATAACCGTTGGCGAAACAATAGAGCGAGGCTTCGCCCCCGCGGGCACTCCAATCGTTGACAGCGGTGCAGGCAAAACAATAAATGCAGAAATGCTCATATCCCTAAAGCCAACCCTTGTTATCTGCTCTGCGGATATACCTGCACAGGTGTCCCTTGCCAAAATGCTCAGTGACAGCGGAATCGCTGTGCTCAGCTTTCATGTTGAATGCTTTGAAGATTATCTTTATGCCCTTGACGCAATGACAGACCTGACCGGCAAAAAGGATGCATATATCTCTGCAACCAAGACAAAAAGCTTGGTAGAAAAGCTGATATCAGGAGAGGAAATGCAAAAGATAAAAGGCACGAAGATCCTGTTTTTCAGAGCCGGAAGCACCTCGTCGTCAACTAAAACAAAATCAAGCGATGAGCATTTCGCCGCTGCAATGCTCTCAGAGTTTGGATGCGTTAATCCTGCGGACAATGCGCCCATATCCTCTCTTAGCATAGAATCAATCATTTCCTCGAATCCCGAATATATCTTTTTTTCGCTTATGGGAGACGAGGATGCAGCTATTGCCAATATAAAAAAACTGATTTTATCGGATACTTGGTCACAGCTTTCGGCAGTTAAAGAAAATAAAGTTTTTATATTGCCAAGAGAGCTTTTCCACTTTAAGCCCTGCTCAAGATGGGGCGAAGCATATAACTATTTGGCTAATATTTTTAAAGGTGAAGATCTATGAAAAAGAAAAAAATATTCTTCACTTATTTAATAATTATAGCTGCGCTCCTCGCCGCAGCCCTCCTTTCTCTTTCCTTTGGCAGTGCCAAGCTCAGATATGAAGAAATGATAAAGGGACTTCTCTGTGGCAAGGGATATGAATATGAGGCCGTCATTATGCTTAAAATCAGGCTTCCCAGACTCCTCGCTTCTATCATATCCGGCATTGGTCTTTCGCTTTCGGGCGTACTGCTTCAAAGCGTTATGGCAAACGATCTTGCAAGTCCAAACACGATTGGTGTAAGTTCGGGAGCCGGACTTATGACGGTGATATGCCTCTCGCTATTTCCTGCTCTTTCTATTTTCCTGCCTATCGCAGCATTTATCGGCGCATTCGGTGCCTCTGTTTTGATAATGCTTATATCCCGTGCCGCAGGAGGAGGAAGATCAACGGTCATTCTTGCAGGAATTGCCCTCACTTCCCTATTCAGCGCTGGAATATCTTTTGTTTTGGCGTTGGACACCGATGCTATTGCTTCATACAACAGCTTTTCTGTTGGCGGCTTTGACTCAGTAACAATCAAAAATCTCATATTGCCTTTCATTATCATATTTTCCTGCCTTGTTTTGTCAATTTTTGTTTCAGGAAGGATAACTGCCCTTGGCCTTGGAGATGATATTGCAGCAGGTCTTGGTATACATCCAATAAGGCTGAGAGCCTTTTGCCTTATGCTTGCGGCTCTCTCTGCGGCCTCTGTTGTAAGCTTTGCAGGACTTCTCGGCTTTGTTGGACTTATTGTGCCTCACATAACACGCAAGCTCGTCGGGCACGAGCTTTTGCCTCAGCTTTTTTGCGCTCCGCCCTTAGGCGCACTTATCGTCACGGTTTCGGATCTTGCAGGCAGAACGCTTTTTGCACCTGCTGAAATTTCAGTTGGCATAATCATGGCCTTTGTTGGTGCCCCATTCTTCTTTGTACTTCTGCTTAAAAGGAGAGGTGACCACTATGCTTGAATTTAAAAATATTAGTGTTAAAAAGAACGGAAAAGCTCTGATAGATAATGTATCCTTTTCGCTTGAAAAAGGCAAAATCACAGTGCTTATGGGCAAGAACGGGAGTGGAAAATCCACACTTCTCGGCTGTATTCCTGCTGTTATTAGATACAGTGGAGAAATATTTGTCAAGGGCAAAAACATTTTGGATATTTCTGCAAAAGAAAGAGCAAAAAATATATCATTTCTCCCCCAGATCATGCCCCAAAGTTCGCTTAGCGTAAGATCCATAGTGTCCCTCGGACGAACCCCTTATATAAAAAGCACCGGCAAGCTTTCTCCGGAAGATAAGAATGCTGTTGACAAAGCTCTTCATTTAAGTAATATGCAGAATTTTGCCGACAGACGCCTTGACACTCTTTCGGGCGGTGAAAAACGCAGAGCTTTCATTGCAATGATGCTGGCGGCAGAGACCCCTGTTATGATACTGGATGAACCAAATGCTCACCTTGATCATAATTCTTCGGGGGAGCTGTGCTTGCTGCTGAAAAAACTCACAAAAGAGCAAGGCAAAACAGTGCTAACCGTTATGCACGATTTGAATGAGGCAATGGATATTGCAGACAATATCGCGCTTTTAGATAGCGGCAAGCTCTTTGCATTCGGTGATAAAAATTATATCCTTGAGCAAGATCAATTGGAAAAAATATTCAGTGCTCATAGATTTGAATTTGAAACCCAAAACAAAAAACAAATTTTCTTTTTTTAGGAGTTAAAATTGAATTTACAATATTTGAAATATGCACTTGAGGTTGCAAAAGCTGGCTCTATGATCAAAGCCGCAGAAAGACTTTATATGGCACAGCCAAATTTGAGCAGAGCAATAAAGGAGCTTGAAGGCTCTCTTGGCATCACGATCTTTGAAAGAACCGGAAGGGGAATGATCCCCACTCCCGATGGAGAAAAGCTGCTCCAATATGCCGAGCGTATATTATCTCAGGTCGATGAGGTTGAAAATATGTTCAAGGCAGATCACGCAGAAAACCGCAGATTTTCCATTTCCGTTCCGAGAGCAAGCTATATAGCCCACGCCATAGCTCAGCTCTCAAAGCGCATAGAGCCGGGGCACAAAACAGAAATAGTCTATAAAGAGACTAACTCCTCAAGAGCTATAAACAACGTGCTTCACGCAGATTATAAGCTGAGCATAATAAGATATGCCGCAAAACACGATCACTATTTCAAAGAAATGTTTGAAGAAAAGGGGCTTCGCTCAGAGCTTGTCACCGAATTTAAATATAAGCTTGTAATGAACGAAAATCACCCACTTGCTAAAAGAGATACGGTATATTTTTCCGACCTTGAACCATATATAGAAATTGCACACGCAGATCCGTATGTTCCCTCAATGTCTCTGGCAGAGGTAAGAAAAAGCGAGCTTCCCAACAACACCGAAAGAAGAATTTTCGTTTTTGAAAGATCGAGCCAGTTTGAGCTGCTCGCAGAAAACCCCGAAACCTTTATGTGGGTTTCTCCTATGCCGGACGGACTTCTCGAAAGATACGGACTTGTGCACAAAAAGTGTCCGGACAATAAAAAGGTATACAGAGACGTTCTTATATACAAGAATGATTATAAGCTGACGGAGCTTGATAAAATGTTCATTGAAGAGCTGACCGTGGCTAAAAACAGTTATGTAAAATAATGCTATGCTCCCCATTTGATATATCATAATTGATATATCTATATGCAGGATTGATTATTGCATATTTCAAAAACGTGTGTTAAAATATTAACATATTTTTTGGAAATGCAATGTAATTTTTGCATATAAGGAGGTCTATCATGGCAGAAATAAGAACAATAGTTGACAGCGTAGAAACTCTTGAGGATGCATTGGCAAGAGTTAAACAGGCTCAGAAAAAATTTGCTTCCTACACCCAGGATGAGGTTGACAAGATCTTTCTTGCAGCAGCAATGGCAGCAAATAAAGAGAGAATTTCTCTCGCTAAGCTTGCCGTTAGCGAAACAGGAATGGGCATTGTTGAAGACAAGGTGATAAAGAATCACTATGCTTCAGAATACATTTATAATGCCTATAGAGATACAAAGACCTGCGGTGTCATCGAAAAGGACAGCGCAATGGGTATAACAAAGATCGCAGAGCCAATAGGTCTTGTTGCGGCAGTTATCCCAACAACAAACCCAACATCAACTGCAATATTCAAGTGTCTCTTGGCACTGAAAACCCGAAATGGTATTATTATAAGCCCCCATCCAAGAGCAAAAAAATCAACTATAGCTGCTGCAAAGATCGTTCTTGAAGCTGCAGTAAAGGCAGGTGCGCCCGAAGGCATCATAGACTGGATAGACGTCCCTTCTCTTGAAATGACAAACCTTGTTATGAAAGAAGCAGACATCATTCTTGCAACAGGCGGTCCCGGAATGGTTAAAGCGGCATATTCAAGCGGAAAGCCTGCGCTTGGAGTTGGCGCAGGAAACACACCTGCCATCATTGATGACACCGCAGATATAACCCTTGCAGTTAATTCTATTATTCATTCCAAAACATTTGATAACGGAATGATCTGCGCATCAGAGCAGTCTGTCATAGTCCTTGACAAGGTATATAACAAGGTGAAAAAGGAATTCAGCGACAGAGGTTGCTATTTCCTTAATGAAGAGGAAACAGAAAAGGTGCGTCATACCATCATAATCAACGGCGCACTTAACGCAAAAATCGTCGGTCAGAGGCCCGTAACGATAGCTGCACTTGCCGGTGTCGAGGTTCCGGAGGGAACGAAAATACTTATCGGAGAGGTTGAAAGCGTTGACCTATCCGAAGAATTTGCCCACGAAAAGCTTTCGCCTGTTCTTGCCATGTATAGGGCGAAAAACATAGGTGAAGCCTTCGACAAGGCAGAAACTCTTGTTGCAGACGGCGGCTATGGCCACACCTCTGCAATATACCTTAATGAAATGACAGAAAAGGATAAGCTTGCCGAATTTTCCGCAAGAATGAAGACCTGCCGAATCCTTGTTAATACTCCCTCTGCTCAGGGCGGTATTGGTGATATCTATAATTTCCGTCTTGCTCCCTCTCTAACCCTTGGCTGCGGCTCTTGGGGAGGCAACAGCGTTTCGGAAAATGTAGGCGTTAAACACCTTATCAATATCAAAACCGTTGCAGAGAGGAGAGAAAATATGCTTTGGTTCAGAGCACCCGAAAAGGTCTACATAAAGAAGGGATGTCTCCCCGTTGCCCTTGACGAGCTTAAAACCGTTATGGGTAAAAAGAAGGCATTTATCGTCACCGACAATTTCCTTTATCAAAATGGATATACAAAGCCAATCACAGATAAGCTGGAGCAAATGGGAATTATGCACACCTGCTTCTTTGATGTGGCTCCCGACCCGACACTTGCCTGCGCAAAGGCGGGCGCAGAGCAAATGAAGGCATTTGCCCCCGATGTTATTATCGCACTCGGCGGTGGTAGCGCAATGGATGCGGCTAAAATTATGTGGGTAATGTATGAGCATCCCGAAGCTGACTTTATGGATATGGCAATGCGCTTCATGGATATCCGCAAGAGAGTTTATACATTCCCGAAAATGGGCGAAAAAGCATATTTCATCGCTATTCCGACCTCTGCAGGAACGGGTAGTGAGGTTACTCCATTTGCTGTTATCACAGATGAGGTCACAGGCGTTAAATATCCCCTTGCAGACTACGAGCTTATGCCCAATATGGCAATTATCGACACCGATTTTCATATGTCTGCGCCAAAGGGTCTGACAGCAGCCTCCGGCATTGATGCTGTCACTCACGCTCTTGAAGCCTATGCCTCTATGCTGGCAACAGATTATACCGACGGTCTTGCGCTTAGCGCACTTAAGACTATTTTTGAATACCTACCAAGGGCATATGAAAACGGAAATACCGATGTTCTTGCACGCGAAAAAATGGCAAACGCCGCAACCATTGCCGGAATGGCCTTTGCAAACGCTTTTCTCGGTGTTTGTCACTCTATGGCTCATAAGCTGGGTGCCTTCCATCATCTGCCTCACGGCGTTGCAAATGCACTTATGATAGATGAGGTAATTCGCTTCAATTCTGCAGAGGTTCCCGCAAAAATGGGTACATTCTCACAGTATAGCCATCCCCACACCATGGCTCGTTATGCCGAGGTTGCTGATCATCTGGGACTTGGCGGAAAAACCGACAGCGAAAAGGTTGAAAGGCTTATCAATGCCATTGACGAGCTGAAAGCAAAGGTCGGCATCAAAAACACTATCAAGGAGTATGTTTCAAACGAAGCTGATTTCCTTGCCCGTCTCGATGAAATGACCGAGCAGGCCTTTGATGACCAGTGCACAGGCGCAAATCCACGCTATCCTCTTATGAGCGAGATAAAGGAAATGTACCTTAACGCATATTATGGCAAAAGCTTTAGGGAAAAAGATCTCCCAAAGAAAAGCAATACAAAAAACAGTAAATAAGGAGGTATCCCATATATGAAACTTGAAAATTTGACTCTTATTGCAGAGAGCAAGGGAAAGAAGATCTATCGTGACGGAAACGACTGCATCAAGGTTTTTGATGCGGAATTTTCAAAGGCTGACGTGCTCAATGAAGCACTTAATCAAGCAAGGATAGAGGATACCGGTCTCTACATAAACAAAATCAAAGCAGTCACCATGATAGACGGAAAATGGGCGATCATATCCGACTTTATCGAGGGAAAAACACTTGCAGAGCTTATGGCTGAGAATCCCGAGAAAAAGCAGGAATATTTAGAACTTTTCGTTGATCTTCAGCTCCATGTTCATTCCAAAACCAGCCACCGCCTCACAAAGCTGAAGGACAAAATGAGCGGAAAGATTGACCTTGCCGACCTTGATCCAACAACAAAATATGAGCTTCACACCCGTCTTGAGGGTATGCCCAAACATAAAAAGCTATGCCACGGAGATTTTAACCCCACAAATATTATAATTGCAAATGACGGCACCCCATATATCCTTGACTGGGCACACGCAACCCAGGGCAACGCCTCAGCAGATGCTGCGAGAACATACCTGCTGTTTTGGCTTTCAAACGATATTGACGGTGCAAAGAAATATTTAGATCTTTTCAGCCGCAAGAGCAACACGGCAAAACAGTATATACAGAAATGGATGCCGATAGTGGCGGCATCTCAATCGGTCAAGGGCAACGAGCACGAAAGACAGTTCCTTCTTTCTTGGGTTGACGTTGTCGATTACGAATAATAATAAAAGCTGGTTCACTTCATTCAGGAGTGAACCAGCTTTTTGCTTTCATTTAAATGGGATAAATTTTGATTTGTCGGGGAGGCATTGGAGAGCACACTGCGAAGTTTTTATGGTCAATCACCTACCACAGACGAAAGCAGTGTGCGGCAAAACAAACCCTTATTGCGCCGGTCGTCCATGGCGCAA
>JAZUQN010000205.1:0-3215 GCA_045605745.1 Eubacteriales bacterium | reverse complement strand
CTCGTTTGTGGTGAGCGATTGCTAAGCAGAATTTTCGCAGTGTGCTCTTGTTTGTAAAAACACTCCCTGACAATTCAAAAATTATCAATTGTAAAGAGAAAGATATTTCACACTTTTGAGAAATTTTTTTCACTAAAATGAATAAATATGTAAAAAACTCTTGACAAATTGGGCGGATGAATGTATAATGTATAGCATAAAAGCGCTTGAGCGGAAAGTAGTAGCCCTTTGATTTGTGCAAAAGAGAGCTGTCGGTTGGTGCAAGGCGGTTGCATGGATGTGGGTGAATTCATTTCGTTAGCTGTGGGCTGAAGGCTTCTTTGCTGGGTAGGCTTTACCGGTGTCGACCGTTATATCGAAAGGGTGTTTTTGCACCTTAGAGGTCCTTTTTGTGAAAAAAGGATGAAGCAGAGTGGTAACACGGCTATCTATAGCTGTCCCTGTATCTTCCGTTTGAAGATCAGGGTTTTTTTATTTGTAATTTCACGGCATTGTCCGCGATAAATAAATTTTAGGGAGATATTATCATGAAAAAAATCACATCTTTAGTTTTAGCAGTTGTTCTTTGCGCTCTTTCCTGCATGGCGTTTTCAGCTTGCGGCAAAGAAAAAGCAGATTTTACAGTTGGCGTTTGCCAGCTTATGGAGCACGAGTCTCTTGACAAGGCAACAGATGGCTTTATCTCTGCACTGAAAGAAGAGATGGAGAAGGCAGGTAAAACTGTTGACATCGATACTCAGGTTGCAGGCGAAGCTACCCTTTGTACAACAGTTATCAACACATTCACAGCCAAAAAGGTTGATTTGATTATGGCAAATGCAACCCCGGCGCTCCTTGCTGCTGCAAATGCAACATCCTCTATCCCTGTTCTTGGTACTTCTGTTACAGATTATGATGACACCTTTGGCGGAAATATTCCTGCTAATGTAACCGGAACCTCTGACGCCGTTCCTTTCGACGAGCAGGCTCAGATGATGATAGACAGCCTTTCTCTTGTAGAGGGTGACCTGGTTGGCGTGCTTTATTGCTCAAACGAATCCAATTCTCTTATCCAATATGAGGCTGTAAAGGCTCTTTTTGAGGCGGAGGGCATAGTTGTAAAGGCTTATACCTTCTCTGAGACAACCGAACTTCAGGCTATCGTTACTGCAATGGCAGGTGAATGTAAGGCAGTATATGTTCCCTCCGATAACACAGTTGCAAACAGCGACACTATAGTTGGTACTATCTGCAATGAGGCAAAGGTTCCCGTATTTACAAGCTATGGTGGAGCGATCTGCTATGCAAGCCTTGCTATCGACTATTATGAGCTTGGCAGAGAAACCGGTAAGATGGCTGCTGAGATTCTTCTCGGTCAAAAGCTTATTTCCGATATCGATATCGCAACTCTCACACCTTCTGTTGCATATAACAAGGAGCTTTGTGAGGCGCTGGGTATCGCTGTTCCCGAAAATTAATTTGAATTTTTTGAGGTAAATGATGGTTTTTCTCAATGCTTTGCCCGGTGCTGTGGCAGAAGGCCTTATTTGGGGCCTGATGGCCATAGGCGTCTATATATCATACAAGATACTTGATATTGCCGATCTGACCGTTGATGGCTCTATCTGCACGGGTATGTGCGTGTGTGCCGTTTTGATAAAAAGCGGAGTTCCGGCTTATATCAGTATTATTATGGCGTTTCTTGCCGGTGCACTTGCCGGTGTTGTCACCGGACTTTTACATACAGCTCTTGGTATTCCTGCTATCCTCGCAGGTATACTTTCTCAGCTTATGCTATATTCTGTCAATCTTGCGATTCTTGATGGAAAGTCTCTTGTCTCTTTTGTTGGAGGACAGCAAAAGCTTATGCTTAGCATGAGCGATAATATAATGGCTATTGTTGTGGCCGGACTTATAATTGCAGTGACAATAGTTATGCTTTGGCTGTTTTTCTATACAGAGCTTGGACTTACACTGAAATCTACGGGCGATAACCCGGATATGAGCCGAGCACAGGGTATAAATGTTAAATTTAACAAGGTTCTTGGACTTGCTATTTCAAATGGTATAGTTGCTTTCTCCGGCGCACTGCTTTGCCAATATAAAGGCTCTGCCAGCATCAACGACGGAAGAGGAGCTATAGTTATAGGACTTGCGGCGATATTCATCGGTCTGTCTGTTTCGCTAAAAATAAAGCCTAATTTTGTGGTTAGTCTTATCGGCGTTGTTGGCGGCGGAATTGTTTATTATATAATCTACAATTTTGTCATTCTGCTTGGTCTCAAAACAGATTATCTCAAAATGCTTTCTGCAATTATCGTTGCTGTATTCCTTGCAGTGCCTTATCTTAAGGGTGAATATTTTAAAAAGCAAAAGCCCATGAGATTAAAGCAGACCTCCACTGCAGAAAACAATGTGGGAGGTGGCGAAAATGCTTAAAATTACTGATCTTGAAAAGACCTTCAATCCCGGAACGGTAAATGCAAAAACTGCCCTCTGCGGTCTTAATCTAACTCTTGAGGATGGCGATTTTGTCACTGTTATCGGTGGAAACGGAGCTGGAAAATCCACTATGCTCAATGCAATTGCAGGCGTGTGGAAGCCGGACTACGGAACAATTGAGATAGACGGCGTTGATGTTACCAATATGCCTGAGCATAAGAGGGCAAAGTTTCTTGGAAGAGTTTTCCAAGATCCTATGAAGGGTACATCCCCAGATATGGAGATTGCAGAGAACCTCTCAATTGCGGCAAGACGCGGCACAAAGCGCAAGCTGGTGTGGGGCATAAAAAAGCATGAAAGAGCTGAATATAGGGAGCTGCTTTCAACTCTTGAGCTTGGTCTTGAGGACAGACTTTCCGCAAAGGTTGGTCTGCTTTCCGGCGGTCAAAGACAGGCTGTAACGCTGCTTATGGCAACTCTCAGACGCCCCAAGCTGCTTCTTCTTGACGAGCACACTGCAGCTCTTGACCCTAAAACAGCATCAAAGGTTCTTGAGATAACCGATAAGCTTGTTAAAGAAAATAATTTGACCACATTGATGATAACTCACAATATGCACGATGCTATTGCATATGGAAATCGCCTTATCATGATGCATGAGGGCAGGGTTGTTGTTGATGTTTCGGGCGAAGATAAGAAAAAGCTTACAATAAGTCAGTTGCTTGGACTTTTTGAGAAAGCAAGCGGTAGTGAATTTGCCAATGACAAGGTGATGCTTTCTAAATAAAAAACTT
>JAZUQN010000204.1:0-9081 GCA_045605745.1 Eubacteriales bacterium | reverse complement strand
ACAGACGGCTCAACAGTCCTTGCACAAAAGGTATAGGATGCTATCTTCTTCAGCTCCTCAACATAAGGGCTTCCGCATTTGAGAAGTCCGTCGGGTCTCATTCCGTCTACCGATATAAGTATAACTTTTCTGCCTGCCATTGTCAGCCTCCTGAATCTTTTAATTATGACACAACATCAAGCTCAAATGTAAATTGATTATTTATTTTATAGTATTTTTGCTTAATGGTTGAATAGTATTCAACCTGAACGGTTTTGCCATCCTCGGAGAAATAGAACATTGCAACCAGACCGAGACAGCCGTTGTATCTGTAATCATAATCCACCTGCTGACCGTCGATCAGCATCTGTGTTACTGTTCTTCCGTCTTTACCCTCTGTTTTTGTCACAATTATATTCTGGCAGGGATCGTGTCCGGAGAGTACAAGAACAATATTTGAATGATTTTTTATGAGTTTATCCCATATCTCATCACCATTATTGAATTCTTCTCCCGAATTTGAAGGAGGGCAAGTGTCTCCTGCATCAAGGGTAGTTCCGTCTCTGTACAGATATGCATGAGTTGTCACGATAACATTGTGATCGGGATGTGCCGCAATTACCTCGCCTGCCCATTCGAGAACCGCATCCGAAGCACCGTAATCAAGGCAAACAACCATATATTTGATGCTTCCAACGCTGAATATATGATAGGAATTGACAACGCTGCCATCTTTATATTTTTCGCCATCTACATATGAACCTGCAAAAGCAGTTTTTTCACCATCATAGGAAACGTAGGTGTCAAAGTTTGTATTTCTGAATCCATCGTGATTTCCGCGAACTAGCGAATAGGGTACAACATCATCCATACGCTTTATCTGTGCCATGTCAAGCTCCCATTCCTCTGCAGAATCGGCATCAGTGATGTCTCCAAGACCCATGACAAACTGAATATTCTTTTCTTCCACATTATTGATTATATAATCGTAAATATAGTGGAAATTATTGGGCTGTTGGATAGAGACGATCTGTGTATCGCCAACTACCGCCATTGAATAGGCATAATCTTTAACAGCTTCTTTTTCTGTGAAAAGCACTCCGTGTGTATATGTCAGATCATAGCCATTGCTGCTTATATCGGAAATATCATTTCTTCTTACAGCATTTGTAAGATCATAGCAGAAAATGGGGTCACCACCGCCAAATGAAGCGCAATCTGCGGCTATCTCTTCTGCTGTTCTTACATCGGCATAGGCTGCGGCATATTTTATGCTTCCCTTAAAATACTGCTCGTTGCCAACTCTTGCATCACCGCCAAGCTGAAGACCGCTTACTGCAAAATCCGCCCAGATCGGCTGTGAGGTGATGGTTTGTATAAGAGAACCGTTCACATAGCATTTAAGGTCTGCCGTCAGAGCCTCCGCATCAAAATTTTCAACTGTTAAAGCAAGGTGAACAAGCTCGTTGCTCCTTATATCAACATTGCTGAAAAGTATGCTCTTTGCACTTCCGGCCTCGGATGTAAGATAAAGTCTGGGAACACCTGCGGTGTTTATCTCAAAGCTGAAATTGGGGCTTCCGTTTCCGTATGTACCGAAAACAACTCCGCCTCTTCCCGTAACTGTTGTGGGAAGATTTATAACAGCCTCATAAGTCTTTGGATATGCAGAAATTTCCTTATTTGAAACGTAGCACTCGTTTTCGGCAAATTTCATACCGTAATTTTTCTTTTCGGGGTAGTCAAAATATCTGTCCTCACCTGCTCCGAAGCGTGTTACGACGATATCGCCCTCGTCAGTTATTGTTATAACATTAAAGCAGTTTTCACTGAGAGTATCTCTTTCCATTATAGGATAAGTTTCACCGCTCTGGAGAGGTTCAAGACAATCGTTATTAAGGTCTATAAGGAAGATTCCGTCCTCGGGAACAGTAACGCCGCTTGCATATGGCACATTATTTTCATATACACCCTCGGAGTTTGTTCCGTAAAGATATGACATATCCCTGTGCCAGTGACCGCCGATAGCAAATACAGTTCCCTTAAAATC
Source organism: Eubacteriales bacterium (assembly GCA_045605745.1). GTDB lineage: Bacteria > Bacillota > Clostridia > Oscillospirales > CAG-272 > SIG710. Next base: position 7,052 of record JAZUQN010000204.1, on the reverse strand, counting down.
TGTATCTGTAAAGTCATACTGCTTTTGGCTATCACCTATAACAGCATTAATATTATCGTTATCTCCCACAGCCTCAAGGGTAACGGAGGATCCGCTCTTAAAGGCAGAAAGAATCTTGAAGATGCTTTCCTGCTTGTCAGAATAATCCACTTTGTCTCCAAGCATATGTCCGCAGAACACAACATCATAATTTGAAGGAGTGCTCTTAAGAGAACTTGCAATAAAATCAAGCTGTGTAGGTATGATCTTATTCCAAAGAGCCTCCCCTAATGTATAATTTTCGGTAATTCCGCATCCGCCAGAATTATAAACGATGTATCTTATACCGTTCTCTACATCATCATAATAGTAATGCATCTTTGCCCAGGCGATATACTGCTCCTTCATATCCTCTGCGCTGTAAGGACCTACGGCTGTAAATGTTATCTTTCCACTGTCCGCAAGCTCGATAAGAGAAGTGTCAAAGAAGAAGTTTGCTTTGCCATAGAGATTTGCAACGGTAGCTCCATATATAGTGCTGTCGGGAACAAGATAATTGTAGGCATAATAGCCGTCCTGACCCTCACTCTTTTCCAATCCTCGCCATGTGGTGATATTGGATTCGTGGTTTCCTATAACATATAGGCCGTCAGTACCAAACACATCATAGAAATAATCACCAACAGAAATTTTGAAAATTTCTTCACATTCGGCAATCGTCTTCTCGCCTGTATAGGTATCACCAAGATTTATTATGGTGTCTATTCCTGCTGCATCCTTTACATATTTCATAAGCTCCGTGGCTTTTCTTGTGTTTCTTGTGCCTTCAAGCTCGAAATGGAAATCGGTAAATGCAATAAATGATTTTCCATTGGGGATCTGCTCTATCTTTTCATCAAGATGAGCCTCCCAATAACCGTCAATAACAGGAACTGTACAGTTTATATTTTTGCCAAACAGCTTAGCTGAGATGGTTTTCTTTTGCTCTGTTGTAAGACCAAATGCTCCGAGCTCTTGCGTTTTTGTGCTGTCTGTAGCATAAACAGCAATGTTTTTGCCTGTATTTATGGGATCCGAAAGAAGGAATGCAGTAATGGAGGAATTATCTGTGGTTATATCCACATCCTTACAGCTCCAAAGTGTATTCCATATAGGGTTATCACCCTTTGTCAGGGGCAGAAAATCATCTCCAAGCATTCCGAGAAGAATCTTATAAAGAGAAATACTATCATATCCGTACGCTTCTTCTCTTGTGTAGAGAACAAAATATGTTCCATCCTTTTCCCATATTTCATAGCCCGAGGAAACAATCTCTGCTTTTATTTGATCTGCACCTTCAAAGTTAACGATAGTAACCATAAATTCAACCTCTGAAGGGTTGCTGTGTATAGAGTTGTTTACATATTCACCGTTTTGGTAAATTGGTGTTTTTGCGATAGCATCAGGTGAAACGAACTCATTTCCACTGAGCTTCAAAATAGAATTTTCTCCACCAAAAGTCTGAAGATATGTATTCCAGTTTTCTTTTGTACCAACAAGAGAGCCGTATTCTACCAGGGTGTATCCGCTATCGGATGAAAGTATTGTTTCATTGAAAGAATAAATTGTACGAAGGCCATTCTTAACTACGACTTCCCCATTTTCGATTCTAAAGGAGTTTCTAACATTATATCCAGTAATAGTCATTCCTTTTCCGCAAAATGCGAAAACTGCGCCCAGATCAACGCCAGCGGAAGCCAGATTTGTATTTATCTTATCCGCAATAGCTGTATTGGGGCAAGAGATAAGCAGTGGAGAAATGCCCGCAAAGGTTTTTCCCGATATCGTAATGTCAGAATTCAAGGTAACCTTTTTAAGCGAGGTACATCCTGCAAAAGCACCGGATGTAATTTCTGTAAAGGAAGCGGGAATAACTATTTCTTTAAGTGATGTGCAACCTGCAAACATACTGTTGCCAATCTTTGTGAAATTGGTTACTGACTCGGGAAGGATAACCTTTTTTATGGACGTGCAACCGCTAAAGGTTTTTCCGAGGAGAGCACCGCTATCTTTAGTCACCAGCTTTATGCCCGAAAGGTCGATAACGCCAAGCTCAACATCCGCAAGAGCTACGCCAAAATCAATGGTATGAAGCTTCGGACAGTTTTGAAACATTCCGTTGACTCTTACTTCCCAATTGGTTATTCCGCTTGAAAAGCGAACGATTTCAAGATTAGGAAGATTGTTAAACAGAGTTCCCGGCATACTATAGTGAACGGACATCTTCTGATATAGAGGATAGCCCTGAACATCAATTTTCACGATGGCATCGCTCCAGATACATTTCCAATCGTAAAGTGCGGTAATACCATCATTCTTATTCATAGTAAAGACTTTACCGTTTTTCGTGGAAACAGTAAGGGTATTTGTCACCTCGCTGAAGCTCCATGTATAGAGATCTCCCTCAGCACCCTCGCGGCTGAGCCATGAATAATATGTGAAGGATGCTGTTCCGTCCTCACGCAGAGCTGTTGCCATGGGGCTTGTGGGATGAACAACATAGGTAACATTTTCACCAAACTTAGCCTTAAGCTCCGATACGGTATACTCCGCTGTTTCACCGATATAAACCTTTGCATTTTCTATATCCGAAGTAACAGAAATTGCGTCAAGCGCACCAAGATAAAGGTCATATGCCGGGGTATAGCCCTTTGATGCAATAAACTCATACTGTGCTGTGCTCTTAACACCGATAACCACATCAGAGCAGCCTGTAAAGGCGGTGGATTCGACGGTGGTTATGCTGTCGGGTATCGAAACATATTTAAGTGAAGTGCATCCCTCAAACATCTGTTTGCCGAGTGTTTGACCGAGGTATCTTACGTCTGCCGGAAGGATAACCTTTTCAATTGAAGAACAGTTAAGGAAAAGTCTTGTGGGGGTAGCGTTGACGTTTGAATATTGGGAAGAATCTGGTATATTCTTTACTCCCGAAAGATCAACCACTCCGATAGGAACATTATCTATAGCGGTACTGCCTATATAAACGGTATGGAGCTTTGGGCAGTTGTTGAACATTCCGGATGTTTGTCTGTTTATCCACTGATAGTAATACTGGCTCATGCGCACGACTTCAAGATTTGGAAGCTTTTCAAAAAGCGTCTCGGGAGTGTTGTAATTGAAGTACAACGTTTTACCGTCGTTCGGATAGCCCGCAAGGTTAATTCTGACGATGGCATCTCTCCAGATAACCTTCCAATTATAGAGTGCGGAAACAGTATTGGTCATATGAACCTTCTTACTGTTGGCAGTGACGGTGAGCGTTCCCGTAGCCTCGTTAAATGCCCATGAATACTCATAACCTGAAGTCGGCTCCGAGCCACTTCTCTGAAGCTCGCTGTACATATCTACAGGATAGTATGTCATTGTCACCGTGCTGTCGGAGGCGATCATCTCGCGGACAGCAGTTGCGCCCGAGCTTGTGGGATAGACATAGTAATTTGTGTACTTACCGAATTTTGCGTTTAATGCATCCGCTGTGTATTCGGTAACATCTGTCCCGATATTCAGATATACATTTATTACCGTAGTATCATCGGGGCGTGTGAAGGTCGCATCTGCAAGAGCAGTTTCGCGAATGTCAACAACAATAGTTGCATCCTCTTCGGTTGCAAACGCAGAAAAGCAGAAAAGAGAGGCCGTCAGTATTAAGAAAAAAATCACGGTAAATACTTTGTTAAATTTTTTCATGATTATACTCCTTTTTATTATAATACTCTGACTATTGTTTTTAATAAAATCTCGTCATGGAAAGCCTGTGGGACGGAAATACCAAAAATTTATATTATATAGCAAAAATTTATATCACATGGAAGAAAGGAAATTATAGACTTTTTATTCTCCCTCCATAACGAGACACAAACGCTTAAGAATTTTTCTTTTTCTTCAGAACAATTATTATAATAACTGCCGCAGTTGCCACAGCAACAGCAATAGCACCTATTATTATGATTTCCCACGAAGTTTCCGAGGAAGTTTCCGTAAGTTTTGAAGGGTCTCTCTTAACAAAAACAACATCTTGAGTCTCTTCCGTTTTTTCGGTTTCAGCAGGTGCTGTTGTCACCTCTTCGGTGTCTGCAGTGCTTTCGGGAAGAGCAGTTGTCTCTGTTTCCTCGGTAATTACAGGGGGGATGCATTTTATCGCCTCGGGAACGGAGCTTGATATATCAAAGAAAGCAAGTCCATTCTTGTTTGCATATTCCTCGGCGTAGCTACCGGGAGTTCCGTAAATATTGGCAAGATTGATGTTATCTGAAAATACCGAGGTGCCGATTTTATCAACCTTGGGGCTTACAACAACATTTGCAATAAGATAATCATAAGCAAATGTCCAAGCCTCAAGCGCATCTATCATTCTGAGGTCAAGGGTGCCCTCTATCGGCTCGCTTCCCTCAATATAAACGGATTTCAGATTTACACAGCCCTCAAATGCTGCGGCTCTTATTATAAGGTTCTCGATGTTCGGAAGCTGAACCGTTTCGAGATTTTCAAATTCAGCAAAGGCATATTTTCCGATTGCCGTGATGTGGTCAGTTATAACAACATTCTTAACCTGCTGTTTTATTGCAAACCAGGGTTGGTTCTTTGAACCTCCACCGTGATAGTTTACAATATCATCTATCTCACCTGCGCCGTAAACCGTGAGAAGCCCCGTTGCCTCGTCAAAAGCATATACTGCTCTTTTTCCGCAGTAGGGCAAGCTTGGGTCTATATATGTCCAATATTCGTATTTTTCCTCTTGATTGTTAAGGTTTATAAGATTGTAAACATTTTCCTTTGCGTGAGCCTTCAGATCTTCTGTTATATTTGTGGAATACACATTAACAATCGTCATCGGCATACTTATTTCAAGCGTATTTGGATTTTCGGGCAGGATCACTTCTGTGATCGAGGTTCCAATCATACAGTCCATAAATCTGGTGAGACCCCTGAAATCCGCCCTGCCCTCGACTCTTTCCTTGCCGTCTCGCCAAACGGTTGTGAGATTTGAGCAGTTTTCAAATGCACTTGGGTCTATCTGCGTGACCTGTTTTCCGATTCTAACATCCTTAAGCGCGGGATAATCCATAAAGGCTCTTACGGTAATTTTTGATATCTTGTTGCCAACGATAATATGCTCAATTTCATTTATGTAATCTGCCCAGTTGCTGCCAATATCGCAGTCGCTCAACGTGCCTGTTTCGTTATATTTACCGGTAGTAGCCGAAAATTCCAGTGTCTTTGTTTCTGCATAATACGCCCAATATGTATCGATAATGATCTTTCCGTTATATTCGCCCGTGGAGTGCCCGGAGACAGTAGCCTTATCGGAACCTGGAACTACAGATGGATCTCCTCCTTCACCGTTGCCCGAAGCAAGCTCCGTTATCCCCTCGCCGCTTTCAAGATCAATAAATTTATAGGCTTTGATAAGCTCAGCCGGAGCAGTTTTGATGTTATCTCCTATCTTTATACTGTCAAGCGCGGTGCACCCCTCAAAGGTAGAAGCAAACAGAACGCTCTCGTTTGGATTCTTGGTATAAATAATATTTTTCAGAGAAGAACAGCCTTTAAAAAGATTTTTTGAAAAATTGTCATTTCCTTTGGCATTATCATCATCTTTTATATTGCATCCGGTAAAGTTTGCGCAGCCCTCAATTTTATTTTTATCACTGCCAAACCAAACAGTCGTAAGATTCGTGCAGCCCTCAAAAAGTCCGTATTTATCTCCCGTGACTTGAATGCGCTGATCTACCGCAAAATGAACGCTTTTTAGATTTGTCATTCCCGAAAAAAGCTTTGCGCCGTCAACAACAGCCTTGCTTTCGTCTCTAATTTCGATAAGCTGAATCTTACCGAATTTTGCAATTTCAATATGCTCGATAGTCTCTCGGTATTTGTCTATAAAATTCTGAATATCGTAATTGTATTCACCGTTGCTATCAGGCCCACTTACAGGCATAAACTCATTCCAACCACCGGGGCCGGCATATTGTATAGTTAATTTTTTTGTCTCTTCATCATATACCAGCTTTGTCGGGTACTCACCGCCGGAAACAAATTCCTCTGCAAGCGCAAGAGGTGCGGCAATAATAAGCATTAAGGTTATTATTAAAAAGGAAAATAAAATTTTTTTCATTGACTTACTCCTTTTTCAAAAGCAAAAATGTTGCATTATTTTAGATTTTATGTTATAATCAGTATATATCAGGGCTTAAAAATCCCAATATTTTACATCAGGAGAATTTATGAGCGCTAAACTGTTTAAAAGGTTTATACATATCGATAACCGCAGCATATGTGGAATAAAAACCATTGCAAAGGTGGTTAAAGCCCCTTATTATCCACTTCATACACACGATTTTTTCGAGATCGAATGGATAGTTGAAGGTGAGCTTCATCACGAACTCAACGGAATCGGGGCAACAGAGTCTAAAGGAACTGTTATTTCGGTTTCAACAACCGACATTCATAAATACGAATTTGTCGGCAGGCCAACCATCTATGCTCTCAACATTGATTATAAAAACACGCCCAAAGCAATTCAGCATATCTTTTCAAAGGTGTCCTTCCCTTTGGTAGCACATCTTAGTGAAGAGGAACTGAGCGAGATTAACGAGCTTTTTTTGAAAATTCACGCTCTGATAATCAATGAGACAGAGGACGATGAATTTTTAAGCGATAAGGTTCTTGGTTATACCTTGATTCTCCTCAGTAAAATCTTCAAATGCTCAAAATCTATGCAATCCATTTCAAAAAGTAACAGCTATTATCATATTGCAAAGGTTATGAAATATGTTTCGGAGCATTATAGCGAAGATCTGACATTAGTCTCCATTGCAAAAGAGGTAGCGCTCTCACCGTGTTATCTCAGTGCTGTTTTTAAAAAACTTAGCAGTGTTTCTATTATGGAGTATATAAACGATGTAAGATTGCAAAAAGCACAAAGTGAGTCCTTGAATGGGCTCAAAAAGAAAAACATCAGATCAACTTTAAGCAAATCGGCGTAAAAGGCAATGGATACGACAAACTTTACGTCATCCAGATCTTGATCG
>JAZUQN010000203.1:0-3181 GCA_045605745.1 Eubacteriales bacterium | reverse complement strand
CAAAAACAAGATCACCCGTCATGAGGACGACGAAGAAGATCCGTTTTTTGATGGTTATGAAGCCGAGGAGACAGAAGAATCAACAAGCTCATCAGATGATACAGATGATTTCTATACTGAAACCGAATATACATATGAAGATGAGGACTATTATTCCTCAAACAGCAAAATGAGCCGCAGTATTCCTCGCAATGCATATGAGGTCGTATCCGAATTTGACGGTGTTACAGTTATAACAACACTTGAAACCATTACTGAAACTATTACCGCTTCATCTTCTGAAAACTTTATATTTGCAGGAAAAGGCTGGGGACACGGTGTGGGTATCAGCCAGTATGGAGCAAAGGATCTTTCTGATGCCGGAGCATCTGCTGAGGATATCATTTCGATTTATTTCACAGGTGTTGAAATTATACATAGAAGCGCACTGAAATAATTTTGTTTTTTATTTGAGAGAGACTGTCTGCTGTCAAATCTGCAGACAGTCTCGTTTTTTGTTTATACAATGTATAAGATGGCAATTATTTAGAAAAAATAACGATTTTATGATGATTATTTTATGCAAAGCAACAAAAAATATATTTTTGTCGAAAAACCTTATTTTTTATGTTTGCAAAATTAAAAATCTATGTTATAATATAGATGAAATGATTTGCAAGTCTCTTGCAAATAAGAAAATGAAATATTAGAAAATTCGGAGGACTTATGAAGGATTCACTTTACGGAGAGCTCAGCGTCATTGGAATGAAGGGCTGCGAGCAATTTGTTGCGCAGGTCGATTCATATCTAAAGGATTGGAGACGCCACAGCGATGAGGTTTCTTTCATCGTTGATGTCAACTGCCCAAGATTTGGAACAGGAGAAGCTAAAGGCACTATCTCAAAATCTCTAAGAGGACACGATGTCTATATCATTTGCGACCCCTTTAATTATGGCGTTACTTACAAGATGTATGGCAAGGAAGTTCCCATGAGTCCGGATGACCATTTTGCAGACCTAAAGCGTATCATCAGCGCAAATGCAGGCAAGGCAAGGAGAGTTTCTGTTATTATGCCAATGCTTTATGAGGGCAGACAGCATAAGCGTTCTTCAAGAGAATCTCTTGACTGTGCAATGGCTCTTCAGGAACTTGAAAATTTGGGAGTAACAAACATCCTTACATTTGATGCTCATGATCCCAGAGTTCAAAATGCAATACCCCTCTGCGGCTTTGAAAATATTCATCCAACATATCAGATGATCAAGGCTCTCATTAAGAAATTCCCCGATATTTCTATAGATAAAAACGATCTTATGATCATTTCTCCCGATGAAGGTGCTATGGGCAGATGTATGTATTATTCTTCTGTTCTCGGTCTTGATATCGGTATGTTCTATAAGCGTCGTAACTATTCTGTTATCGTTAATGGCAGAAACCCAATTGAGGCTCATGAATATCTTGGAAATGATCTCACCGGCAAGGATGCTATCATTGTTGACGATATGATTTCTTCCGGCGAATCTATCATAGATGTTGCTCTTCAGATCAAGGAAAAGGGAGCAAAGCGTATCTTTATTTTTGAGACTTTCGGCCTTTTCACCGACGGTCTTGCAAAGTTTGATAAGGCATATGAGGATGGACTTTTTGACGGAATATTCACAACTAACCTTGTTTACAGAACACCGGATCTTCTCACAAGAGATTGGTATTGCGAGGTCAATATGTGCAAATATGTTGCATACATCATTGACACTCTAAATCATGACGCAACAATAAGCAAGCTGCTCAGTCCCATTGAGCGTATACACAGCTTGGTGGATCGCCACAAGAGCGAAATGACAAAACAGCTTGAGATAAAATTTGAAGAAAAGTAATTAAATAGTAAATCAGAAAATCCGAGCTTGGAAAATAATCCAAGGCTCGGATTTTTTGTATACTATCACCAATTTAAAATTTCAGAACTGTTGCACATTGCATAAAACTCTTGATGCTCGACGTTTCTCATGTTATCCTATCTTTGCGCTGAGCGAAAGGCTGACTGCTGTTTCGCAGACGCAAAAAATATTCCAAAAATAGGAGGAGCTTCAATGCTAAAGCTAAAGAAAACTCTGGCAATGTTTATGGCGGTGCTTATGGTAAGCGCACTTGCATTGTCTGCAGTAATCATTCCATCGGCAAAGGATTTCAGTGACGTTGCTCCGGATAACGACTTTGCGGCACAGATCGATATGCTGTCCGATATCGGCGTTATAAAAGGCACAAACGACACAGAATTCTCGCCAAATGCAAAGGTGACCCGTGAACAGATGGCACTTTTGCTCTATCGCCTGATGACAGGCAAGGACAACTCCGGCAGAGTCAATACATCCCCCTTCCGTGATCTTTATGAGCCCGCATATAACGGAGCAATTTCATGGGCGCACGCAAATGGTTTTATTCTTGGTACATCCAGTACAACCTTTGAGCCCACCGGCGGTATCATTCTTCAGGATGCTATCGCAATGATCACCCGTGCTTTGGGGCAGACAAATGATAAGACAAACGCAGGCTATCCTTGGTCCTATATTGACATAGGAAACCGTCTGGGTCTAACAGAGGGGCTTGAAAATGTGTCCTATGAGCAGACCCTGACAAGAGCCCAGACAGCAGCAATTCTTTATAATGCTATTACTGCTGATTACATTGTTACAAGAACCGTTTCCGGTGCAACTATCCCCTTTGTAACAACAATTCTTCGCTATGTTTACGGTTATGAAAGCGGAACAGCGTTTATTACCGCAACAAATGAATTTGCACTTCCCGGAACAACAACCGTGATAAGAAACGGTTATGCTGAGATAGATATTATAAACGATAACGGCGATATTGATGCTGCCTATATCAAGGTGAGTGATCTCGGCATAGCAGACAATGTAAACGAGCATCTCGGTGACAGCTTTAAGGTGTTCTATAACATAAATGAAAGAACCGGCATTGCATCGGTCCTTGGCGCAGCAGAGGAAAGCTATCATAAGGATGTTAATTCCTTCACTGTTGGCAGTGGCAACAGCTTTGTGCAGATTAACGGCGTAAAATATAATGTTGTTGATGCTTATTCCGAGTCAAGCGCAACCAATGCAAACGAGCTTCTTGTGTTCCTATTCGATGAGGATTCCACTCTTGCTCAGATTGAAACAAATGAAGAGCTTGCAGCAAACGGCG